>NZ_JBLUXC010000028.1:0-51552 GCF_048276795.1 Aeromonas sp. PS2Canimalfood6 | reverse complement strand
AGTTACCCGCCCGCCGAGAACGAAGTTACCCAAGGTGCATCAAAGCCAAACCACAGAAGTATGCGACGAGAAAACCTAGTAAAAACAATGCCAGTCAGGCTTAACTGACTGGCATTAGGCCATTGGCCGCCTTTTTTCAAGCTACGCGATTGCGCATCCCAAATTACTTGGAGATGTGAGCGATCAGGTCCAGAACCTTGCTGGAGTAGCCCATTTCGTTGTCGTACCAGGAGACGACTTTCACGAAGGTCTTGTTCAGCTGGATACCAGCCTTGGCATCGAACACGGAAGTCTGACGCTCGCCCAGGAAGTCGGTGGAAACCACTTCGTCTTCGGTGTAGCCCAGCACGCCCTTCATGGCGCCTTCGGAGGCAGCCTTCATGGCCTGGCAGATTTCAGCGTAGGACGCTTCTTTCTTCAGGTTGACGGTCAGGTCAACAACGGACACGTCCGGAGTCGGCACGCGGAAGGCCATGCCGGTCAGCTTGCCATTCAGTTCCGGGATGACCACGCCAACAGCCTTGGCAGCACCGGTAGAGGACGGGATGATGTTCTGAGCCGCACCGCGGCCACCGCGCCAGTCTTTGGCAGACGGACCATCAACGGTCTTCTGGGTAGCAGTGGTAGCGTGAACGGTGGTCATCAGGCCGGATTCGATACCGAAGGTATCGTTCAGAACCTTGGCGATGGGGGCCAGGCAGTTGGTGGTGCAGGAAGCGTTGGAAACGATGTCCTGGCCAGCGTAGGAATCCTGGTTGACGCCCATGACGAACATCGGGGTGGCGTCTTTGGACGGACCGGTCAGTACGACTTTCTTGGCACCGGCAGCGATGTGCTTGCGAGCGGTTTCGTCGGTCAGGAACAGACCGGTTGCTTCGGCAACAACGTCAACACCGATTTCGCCCCATTTCAGGTTGGCCGGGTCACGTTCAGCGGTAACACGTACGGTTTTGCCGTTGACGATCAGGTTGCCGTCTTTGACTTCAACAGTGCCCTTGAAGCGACCGTGAGTGGAGTCGTACTTCAGCATGTAAGCCATGTAGTCAACGTCGATCAGGTCGTTGATACCAACCACTTCGATGTCAGCACGCTCAGCGGCCAGACGGAAAACGAAACGACCGATACGGCCAAAACCGTTAATACCTACTTTGATAGTCATAATTGGTTACCTAACTGTTCAGTAGTCAAAGAAAATTCCGTTTGTAAATTTACTAGAACTCCCTCGCGAGTCAACCAACAATCTGCGCGAAATTGCGCTATATCATGAAAAACTGTGAAATTTATTTTCGGTTTATGTAACTGGCTACCAACTTTTGTTGAATGCATCATCAGCAAAGTCGGTGGCAGAGAACAACAATAGTGCCTGCCCGGTCACACATCCAGCCGGGGAGATATGTAAAAATGTGCGCGGTTCAGCATGGCCAAAGAGCCACTGTTCAAGTACCAACCATAAAAATTAATCACAAAATAGCGTAGACAGAATCCACAGCGGGAATTCTCAAACTATGACCACCCTGATTGAACAGCTGGCTGCCGCCAAAGGCATTGCCAGTGAGTATGTTGATGCCTGGGGCCAGCCGGCCCTGGTATCGGAAGAGAGCAAGGCCGCCATGCTGGGCGCCATGGGCTACCGCGTCGACGACGAGGCCGCCCTGTCCGAACAGCTTGAGCAGGAGCACCGCCAGCACTGGCTGCGCGCGCTGGATCCCGTGATGGTGGTACGCAGCGGCGACGCCGTTACTCTTGAGGTTCGCCTCCCCATCGAATTCGTCAACGATGCCCTCACCTGGCAGCTCCAGCAGGAGCAGGGTGCAGTGCTGTCCGGTCAACTCACCCCCATCGAGGGTGAGCTGGTCGGGGTGGCCGAGTTCGAGGAGATGGAGTGTCAGGCCTATCGCGTCACCCTGGATGTGCAGCCTGCGCTGGGTTATCACCAGCTCATCCTGCTGGAAGAGGGCAATGACGAGCCGCTGGCCACCATGCGTCTCATCGTCGCCCCCAAGTCCTGCTACAAGCAGGCGCCCATCGCCAATGGTCGCAAGGTGTGGGGCCCGAGCGTCCAGCTCTACTGCCTGCGCAGCCGCCACAACTGGGGCATCGGCGATTTCAGCGATCTCGGCCAGCTGGTTGAGAATGCCGCCGCCTGGGGAGCCCACTTCGTCGGTCTCAACCCCATTCATGCCCTCTATCCGGCGAACCCGGAGAGTGCCAGCCCCTACAGCCCCTCTTCCCGTCGCTGGCTCAACGTCGCCTATATCGACGTGGAAGCGGTGCCCGAATTCCTGGGCAACGATCGCCTGAAAGCGGAGGTGGCGAGCCCGGCCTTCCAGCAGCACCTCACCTCCCTGCGGGTCAAGGACAACGTGGATTACACCGGCGTCATCCAGACCAAGATCGGGATGCTGCGCCAGGTGTTCGACCAGTCCAGCTTCAGCGCCGAGCGTCAGGCTGCGTTCGATGCCTTCGTGGCTGCCGGCGGTGACAGCCTGCAACAGCAGGCAGCGTTTGACGCCCTGCAGGCCCACTTCTATGCCAAGGGCGAGAATGCCTGGGGCTGGCCGGTCTGGCCCGAGGCGCTGCGCGATTACCACAACCCCGAAGTGGCGGCCTGGATGGCCGAGCACCAGCAGGATGTGGCCTTCTATCTCTATCTGCAGTTCCTGGCTGACGAGCAGCTGGCCCGGGCCGATGCCCGCGCCAAGGCCGCCGGCATGGTGATGGGGATCTACCGGGATCTGGCGGTCGGCGTCTCCGAAGGCTCCACCGAGATCTGGGCAAACCGGGATCTCTACTGCCCGAAAGCCTCGGTCGGTGCACCGCCCGACATTCTCGGCCCCCTCGGCCAGAACTGGGGCCTGCCCCCCATGAACCCGAACCAGCTGTTCGAGGCCGCCTACCAGCCCATGGTGGATCTGTTCCGTGCCAACATGCGCTCCTGCGGCGCCCTGCGCATCGACCACGTGATGGCCTTGCTGCGCCTGTGGTGGGTGCCGCCCGGAGAGTCGGCCGCCAAGGGGGCCTACATCTATTATCCGGTGAACGATCTGCTGGGGATCCTGGCCCTCGAGTCTCATCGCAACCAGTGCCTGCTGATCGGCGAGGATCTGGGGACCGTGCCGGAGGGGATCGACGTGACCCTGAAAGAGAACGGCGTCCACTCCTACAAGGTGTTCTTCTTCGAGCGCTCCAAGGACGATGGTGGCTTCATCTCCCCGGCGCACTACGCCGAGCAGGCGATGTCCGCCCTGACCACCCACGACATGCCGACCCTCAAAGGCTTCTGGCACTGCGACGATCTGGCGCTGGGACGCGAACTGGGCCTGTACCCGGATGAAGACGTACTCAAGACCCTGTATGCTGATCGCCACCAGGCCAAGCAGCGGATCCTTGACAGCCTGCATGCTCATGGGGTCATCTCTGGCAATATCAGTCACGACGTGAACTGGGTCGGCATGAATACCGAGCTCAACCACGGTCTGCAACTGCACATGTCCCGCGGCAGCTGTGCCCTGTTCAGCACCCAGCTCGAAGACTGGCTGGAGATGGACAAGCCGGTCAACGTGCCGGGTACCAGCTACGAGTACCCCAACTGGCGTCGCAAGCTCTCCCGGGATCTGGAGGATATCTTCGCCGACGAGGCGCTCAAGAATCTGGCGGGCAAGATGAGCCGGGCCCGTGACGAGGCCAGCCGTTGAGCCTTGAACGCCAACATGTGACTCACTTTCATCCGCTTTGGCTTCGGCCGAAGCGGATGTTCAGCCATCAAAGGAAATGTCGATGCCCGTTGAACGTTTGGTTGCCGCCCGCTGTGCCGATCCCTTCTCCCATCTAGGCCTGCTGGCCAATCCGGATGGGCCAGGCCTGAAACTCACCGCCTGGTTGCCCGATGCACTCGAGGTCCGGGTCAGGGATCTCAAGTCAGGCAAGATAGTTGCCACCCTGACCGCCGCTGACGAAGCGGGCCTCTTTGAAACTGTTTTCACCCGCCGCAAGAATCCCTTCCCCTACCAGCTCATCGCGACCTACGCCGACGCCAGTGCCGACATCATCGACCCCTATCAGTTCCAGGCTGCCGCCTGGGAAGGGCTGGCGGAACTCACCTGGCAACCGGAAAACCTCTACCACACCCTCGGCGCCCAGTTGCGCACCGTGACGCACCTCGGCCAGCAGGTGGAAGGGGTACGCTTTGCCGTCTACGCGCCGAGCGCCACGGCGGTGAGCCTCATCGGCGATTTCAACTTCTGGGATGGCCGCCGTCACCCCATGCAGCGCAGCCAGTGCGGCCACTGGGTGCTATTCGTGCCGGGGCTCAAGGCCGGGGATCGCTACAAGTTCGAACTGAAAGACCCGGCGGGCAATCGCCTGCCCCACAAGAGCGACCCGGTGGGCTTCTACTGCGAGCAGTACCCCTCGTTCGCCTCCGTGGTCTATGACCACGGCCAGTACCAGTGGCAGGACGCCGACTGGCGCGAGAGTCAGCTCAATGACAAGCGCGAGCAGCCCCTTTCCATCTACGAGCTGCACGTGGGTTCCTGGAAGCGTCACTCCAACGGCGACAGCCTGAGCTGGCGCGAGCTGGCGGTGGAACTGGTGGATTACATCAAGGAGATGGAGTACACCCACATCGAGCTGCTGCCAGTCTCCGAGCATCCCTTCAGCGGCTCCTGGGGCTACCAGCCGGTGGGCATGTTCTCCCCCACCAGCCGCTACGGCACGGCCGACGATTTCAAATACTTCGTGGATCAGTGCCACCAGGCGGGGATCGGCGTGATTCTGGATTGGGTGCCCGCCCACTTCCCGTCCGATGCCCACGGCCTGGCCCGCTTCGACGGCACGCCGCTCTACGAGTACGAAGATCCGCGCCGTGGCTGGCACCCGGACTGGAACTCCTACATCTATGACTTCGGTCGCGACACCGTGCGCCAGTTCCTGGTGGCCAGCGCCCTGTTCTGGCTCGACAAGTTCCACATCGACGGCCTGCGGGTGGATGCGGTCGCCTCCATGCTCTATCTGGATTACTCCCGCAACGCCGGTGAGTGGGTGCCCAACGTCGATGGCGGTAACCACAACTACGAGGCGATCAGCCTCTTGAAGTGGACCAACGAGGAGGTGTACGGCAAGTACCCCCACGCCATGACCATCGCCGAGGAGTCCACCGCCTTTGCCGGGGTCTCCCGCCCCACCTTCCTTGGCGGCCTGGGGTTTGGCTTCAAGTGGAATATGGGCTGGATGCACGACACCCTCAGCTACATGCAAAAAGAGCCCATTCACCGTCGCTACCACCACAACGACATGACCTTCTCCATGGTGTACCACTATGACGAGAACTTCATTCTGTCCCTCTCCCATGACGAGGTGGTCCACGGCAAGCACTCCCTGCTCTACAAGATGCCGGGGGACGAGTGGCAGCAGGCCGCCAACCTGCGCGCCTACATGGGCTTCATGTATGCCCACCCCGGCAAAAAGCTCAACTTCATGGGCACCGAGATCGCCCAGAGCAACGAGTGGAATCATGATGCCCAGCTGCCCTGGCACCTGTTGCAGTACCCCAGGCACGGCGGCCAGCAGCGGCTGATCCGGGATCTCAACCACCTCTATCGTCATGAACCTGCCTTGTATCAGGCGGATTATGAACAGGCAGGTTTCCGCTGGCTGGATCACAACGATGCCGACAACAGCATCTTCGCCTGGCTGCGGGCCGACAAGCTGGGGGCCCATCCGCTGGTGGTGGCCTGCAACTTCACCCCGGTGCCGCGCATCGGTTACCGTCTCGGGGTGCCGGCTGCCGGTCGCTATCGGGTGGTGCTCAACACCGACAGCGAGCATTACTGGGGCAGCAACTATGATGTGGGTCTGGTCTTCGTCGCCGAGGCGACCCCCTGGCAGGGGATGGCACACAGCCTGGTGCTGGACTTGCCGCCGCTCGCGACCTTGTTCATCAAACAGGAGTCCTGATGTTTGAAATGGAAAACGGGGTAGATCACCCGCTTGGCGCTCGTCTGGACGAGACGGGCTGCCACTTCTGTGTCTGGGCTCCCCAATCGGACAAGGTGGAGCTCTGCCTGTTCGACGACGAGGAGCAAGAGCTGGCGCGTCTCCCCTTGCCCGGTCGGCGCGGCCAGTACTGGTTCGGCCACGTGCGCGGGGTCAAGGCCGGTCAGCGCTATGGCTACCGGGTGCATGGCGCTCCCCAGGAGGGGTTGCTGTTCGACCCGGACAAGCTGCTGATAGACCCCTACGCCCGGGCGCTCAGCCGTGCCACCCACTGGGACGATGCCCTTTACGAGGGGGACAGCGCGGCCATGGTGGGCAAGTCGGTGGTGGTGGACGATGCCTTCGACTGGCAGGGGGCCGGCAAGCCCGGCATCCCGCCGGAGCGGGTCGTGCTCTACGAGACCCACGTCAAAGGGTTCACCCGCCAGCACCCCGGCATCCCCAAGGCGTTGCAGGGCACCTATCTGGGCATCAGCCACCCGCTGATGATCGAGCATCTGCAGGGGCTGGGGGTGACCTCGGTCCAGCTGATGCCGGTGGCGGCCTTCATGTCCGAGCCCAGGCTCGAGCAGCTGGGGCTGACCAACTACTGGGGCTACAACCCCATCGCCTTCTTCGCGCCCGAACCGCGCTACGGGGCGAAGGATGCGGTGACCGAGTTCAAGACCATGGTGCGCGAGCTGCACCGGGCCGGGCTCGAGGTGATCCTGGATGTGGTCTACAACCACACCGCGGAGTCGGGCTTCGACGGCCCCATGCTCTCCCTCAAGGGGTTTGACAACGCGGGCTACTACGCCTTCGAGTCGGGTGCCCATGGTCCGGATTACCATCGCCACGCCAACGTCACCGGCTGCGGCAACAGTGTCAATCTGGATCACCCCAACACCCTGCGGCTGGTGCTCGATGCCCTGCGCTACTGGGTCACCGAGATGCAGGTGGACGGTTTCCGCTTCGATCTGGCGGTCACCCTGGCGCGGGAAGCAGGGGAGTTCGATCCCATGAGCGCCTTCTTCAAGGCCATGATGGCGGATCCCGTGCTGGCGCGGGTCAGGCTCATTGCCGAACCCTGGGACATCGGCCCCTTCGGCTATCGTCTCGGCCAGTTTCCGAGCCAGTGGCTGGAGATCAACGATCGTTACCGCGACACGGTGCGCGCCTTCTGGCGCGGGGATGCGGGCAAGATGGGGGATTTTGCCACCCGTCTGGTGGGCTCGCGGGATCTCTTCCCGAAGAACTGGCGCTCCCCCCACACCAGCGTCAACTACCTCTGCTATCACGACGGCTTCACCCTCGAGGATCTGGTCTCCTACAACCAGCGCCACAACCAGGCCAACGGCGAGGACAACCGGGACGGCCACGGCAACAACCTCTCCAGCAACCACGGGGTGGAGGGGCCGACCCTGGACCCGCGCATCAACAACCTGCGCCAGCAGCAGAAGCGCAACCTCATCGCCACCCTGCTGCTGTCACAGGGGACGCCCCACTTCCTGGCCGGGGACGAGATGGGCCGCAGCCAGCTCGGCAACAACAACGCCTACTGTCAGGACAACCAGATAAGCTGGGTGAACTGGCAACTGCGTCCGGAGGACGAGCGGCTGCTCGCTTTCACCCGCCAGATGATGGCGCTGCGGGCGGAGTCCGGGGTCTTCTCCAACCTGCAACTGAGCGACGACGGCTGGAACGGCAAGGCGACCAGCTGTCACCAGGTGAACTGGTATCACCCGGACGGCCATCAGCTCACCGATCAGGACTGGCACGCCCCCATGGGGCAGGCGTTTGCCATGGACATCGGCATGATCGGCTGCACCGGGGAGCGCTGGTACGTGCTGTTCAACGCCAGCGACTATGACATCCAGTTCCGCCTGCCGCCGCCGGGGGAGGGCATGGAGTGGATCCAGACCATCGACACCGCCACCAACGACGGCCTGCCCTTCCTGCCGGACGACATCAAGCGGCAGGTGGCGGTGGGGCGTGCCCACTCCCTCAAGCTGCTGGAGCGGGTCGCCCTGCCGGCGGCGGTGCTGGCGAGCGAAGGGGTGGTGGCAGCAGATGTTGTCGCCGTGTTGCCAACGGGATCACAGTTCCCGCTGGCGGGGTAGAGCCAGGCGCCCTGACTGGGTATGCTGGGCACCGTTATCAGTGGTGAGGAGCCGGAATGAGCAGTAACAACCCTGAACAGTGGCGCGACAAGCTGAGTGCAGAGCAGTTCCACGTCTGCTGGGAGAAAGGGACCGAGCGTCCCTACAGCGGTGCCCTGCTGCACAACCGCAAGAGCGGCGATTACCACTGCGTCTGCTGCAAGCAGGTGCTGTTCCACTCAGGAGCCAAGTTCGACGCGGGCTGCGGCTGGCCCTCGTTCGACCGGGCCATCGAGGGGACGGTGACCTACACCGAGGACAACAGCCACGGCATGAAGCGGGTGGAGATCACCTGCAGCCAGTGCGGCTCCCACCTCGGCCACGTCTTCCCCGACGGGCCGACCGAGACCGGCCAGCGCTACTGCGTCAACAGCCTGAGCCTGGATTTCGAGCCCGACGCCTGATCCCCGACACGACCAGCGGCGCCTCCCTTCGGAGGCGCCGCTTTTTTATCTCCCCCTGTCAGGTGCCGGGCTATGCCAGCGGCAGGTAGATGTCGGTGACCAGCTCATGGGTGGGCACCTCGTGTACAAAGTTGTGGTAGTGGAAGAAGAGCGGAAAATCCCGCAGCTCTTCGCCGCTGGCGGGCAGCCAGTCGCGGTAGAGCGCCCGGGCACAGTCGGCCAGGAGGTCGTGGGAGCCGTGGTGGCGTACCACGGCGCAGCGTCCGGCCGGGATGAGGGCATTCTTCACACCCCACTCATTGTCCTCGGTGACGGGGGCCTCGACGCTGCCACAGAGGGTAAAGCGAAACGCCGCACCCTCCGTCGTGGCGGGGTCGTCCGGCGCCAGGCCATAGGTCCGGCTGGTGGCGACCGGGGAGCCGCCCGTGGCCTTGCGCCACTGGATGAAGCGCGCCGCGGTGTCGTTGATGCGCTCGGGCAGGCCCTGATGGGTCAGGGCGGCGACGGCGGTCTGCGGGAACTGGATGATGTCGACTCGCATGGGGTCAATCCTCTTTGTGGGGGGCCGTGGCAGGCAGCGATGCCAGCTGGCCCAGTCCGGGTGATGCCTGAACTGGCTGGGCGTCAGGCCGAACGTCTGCTTGAAGGCGCGACTGAAAGATTCGCCATGCTGGAAGCCGGCATCGAGGGCGATATCAGTCACCTTGTCCAGAGGTGCGAATGCCAACCGGTAAGAGGCCCGCTTCAGCCGCAGCAGCTGGATGTAACGTCCCAGCGGCACGCCGCAGTAAGCGGCAAATTGCCGATGAAAGTGAAAGGGCGAAAAGTGCGCCACGGCGCTGAGCCGCTCCAGCGACAGGTCGTCGTCGAGATGGCGCTCGATGTGCTCTGTCACCGTTTGAAAGCGTCGGCGGTAGGCCTCTGTCTGGTTGTGATCCATGGTCTCTCCTCTGTGCTGCCCACTATCGGCCAACGGGCCCGAGCTGTCCTGACGGATCTTGCTCTCTTTGCCTCCCTTCGGGGAGAAGATCCACGACCGACAGCCCGGCGGGCGCTGCCTGACTTGTCGCGGGTTCGTCAGGCCAACAACAGGGCTGCCCCCGTCAGCAGGGCGGCGAGGGGCAGCACGGGGAGCCGTGGCACCCGCAGCAGGTAGAAGCCGACGGCGGCCAGCGCCAGATCGGTGGGGGAGAGCACGGCGCTCTGCCACACCGGCTGATAGAGGGCCGCCAGCAGCAGCCCCACCACGGCGGCGTTGATACCGGCCACGGCCCCCGCCAGACGGGGGCGGGCCAGCCAGTGCTGCCAGCAGGGGCCCAGCGCCCAGAGCAGCAAGAAACCCGGCAGGAAGAGCGCCAGGGTCGCCAGCAGCGCTCCGATGAGGGGAGTGGCGGGCAGCAGCACGGCGCCCAGGTAGGTGGCCAGGGTGAACATGGGGCCGGGTACCAGCTGGGCCAGGCCGTAGCCGGTCAGGAACTGCTGCTCGCTCAGGTGGTGACCCAGGCTCTCCTGCAACAGGGGCAGCACCACGTGACCACCTCCAAACACCAGGCTGCCTGCCCGGTAAAACTCGGCCAGCAACTGGCTGACGGGGCCGCTCGCCACCAGGGGCAGGCCGACGAACAGCAGGGCGAACAGCAGCAGGGTCGGCCAGTGAGGCTGGCGAGCAGGAGTGGACGCGAGGCCCTGACTCCCCGGGTGCGGCTCGCGCAAGGCACAGAGCAGGGCCGCGCCGAGCAGCATGGCGACCTGGGTCAGAAGCCCGGGGGCGCACCAGAGGGCGGCGGCGGTGGCCACCATGACCCCCTGTTGCAGTGCCGTCTTGCAGAACTGGCGGCTCATGGTGAGCACGGCATCCGCCACCACGACGAGCGCCAGCAGCTTGAGGCCGTGCAGGGCGGCGTCCAGCCAGAGGCTGCCCGCAAGCTGACCCAGACCGACGGCGGCCGCCAGCAACAGCAGGAAGGAGGGGAGGGTAAAGCCGACGAAGGCGGCCAGGGCGCCGCTGATGCCGGCGCGGTGGCGGCCGATGGCAAAGCCGAGCTGGCTGGAGGCCGGACCCGGCAGCAGTTGGCACAGGGCCAGCAACTGGGCGAACTCCGCCTGGCTCAGCCAGCCCAGCCGCTGGACAAAGGTGCGCTGAAAATAGCCGATATGGGCGGCCGGCCCGCCAAAACTGATGCACCCCAGCCACAAGAACTGCATGAATACCTGTCCCATCTTCCCCTCCTCGTCATCATCCTGGCCCGGATAATATGACAAAAAAGTGACAGTTTGGTGACGGTACGCCCTCCCGCGCTGCCTGCCATCAACAGGGGCTGGCGGGGGGCTGGTCGCCTCCGCCAGCAGACGAGAGGTACCGGGGTGACGCGCGGCAGCCTGCCGGTGAGGGTCAGGGGGCCGGTTGTGCCTGGGGCAGGTAGCATTGTCCCGCCAGCCAGCAGGCGATGGACTGGCGACTGGCATCGAAGTGAGGCTCGGGCAGAGTGTGCGGGTCGCACCAGCTCCAGCCCTCGCATTTTTCCGGCTCCAGCAGTTGCGGCTCCCCGTCCACCTCTGCCAGCAAGGTGACCGAGATGTAGTGCAGGCCGCTCTCGCGCCAGGTCTCCAGGTTGTTGGTGACGGCGATGACGCGAGGCTGGTGGATGACGAAGCCGGTCTCCTCCGCCACCTCCCGGATGGCTGCCGACTCGAAGGTCTCCCCCAATTCCAGATGACCGCCTGCGATGGACCAGTAGGGGGCATGGCTGCCCTTGCGCTTGCCAAGCAGTACCTGGCCCTGGCCATTGGTGAGAATGACGCCGACACCGACGCGGGGATAGGGGGTAGACATAGGGGAGGCTCCTTGCTGAGACGGCGGGGTGCGCCAGGGAAAACGGGCCTACCTTAGGGGGGATGGGCCCGTTGTGCAAGCCGCCTGTTCAAGGGCGATCGGATGCCGATTTTCCATCGCTTAAATGGATGGGTCTGGCGATATTCTATCTGTTAAATAGATGGGAAATGCCTCCGGATCAGGGCAGTCTGACCAGCATCTTGCCGGTATTGCGGCCCTGGAACAGTCCGATAAAGGCTTGCGGCATGCTGGCCAGCCCCTCGCTGACGGTCTCCTCGGCCTGGAGGGTGCCCGCCTCGAAGGCCGGCATGGCCTCGGCCAGGAACGCCCCGTAGTGTTGCCAGTGATCGGAGACCAGCAGCCCCTGCATCAGGATGCGCTTGCGGATCACCTGGGAGAGGTTGCGCGGGCCGCTGGCCTGGCCGTTGCTGTTGTACTGCTCGATGAGGCCGCACAGCACGATGCGCCCGTGCACCACCAGGTGGTTGAGGGCGGCATCCAGCATGGCGCCCCCCACGTTCTCGAAGTAGACGTGGATGCCTTCGGGGGCGAGGCGGGCCAGCTCGGCGTCGAGATCCGGGGTCTCCCGGTAGTTGATCACCGCATCGGCTCCCAGGGTCTTGAGGTAGGCGACCTTGTCGGCCGAGCCGGTGGAGCCGATGACCCTGGCCCCCGCCTGCTTGGCGAGCTGGACCGCCATGGTGCCGACCGCCCCGGAGGCTGCCGAGACCAGCAGGGTTTCACCGGCCTTCAGGTGTGCCACCTTGTGCAGGCCCGCCCAGGCGGTCATGCCCGGCATGCCGAGGGCGCCGAGGAAGCGCTGGGGCGGCAGGGTGGTGTCGGGCAGGCGGGTGAGCTGGGCGGCGTTTGCCACGAAGGCATCCCGCCAGCCCAGCATGCTGCTCACCTTGTCCCCCACCTTGAAATCGGGGTGGCGCGATGCCTGTACCGTGCCGATGGCGCCGCCGTCGAGGGGACCGTTGAGGGGGAAGGGAGGAACGTAGCTTTTTGCCTCGCTCATGCGGCCGCGCATGTAGGGGTCCACCGACAGCCACTGGTTGGCGACCTGCACCTCTCCCTCCTGCAGGGCGGGCAGGGGCACGTCCCGGAGGGCGAAGTCCTCCAGGGTGGGGAGACCGGTGGGGCGACGCAGCAGTTGGATTTGATGGCTGATGGCATTCATGGGCATTCTCCGGCAGTGGGGCCGCGCGTCGGGCGGCGGCCTGGCATTTTTGTTTGTGTGCAAACTAAAATCAGGGTAGTCCTGAACGCGGGGGCTGGCAACTGTTTTGTGTGCAAACTATTCAGCCCCGAAGTTGATGGGGTATACTGCCCCCCTTGTCGTCAGCGAGGTCCTCCATGAGCGAATTGAAAAAGCAGGTCTGTTTTGCCCTCTACAGCGCCTCCAATGCGGTGATGCGTGCCTATCGGCCGCTGCTGGACAAGCTGGATCTCACCTATACCCAGTACCTGGTGATGCTCTCGCTCTGGGCCCGGGACGAGGTCAGCCTCAAGGAGATAGGGCAGGAGACCGGACTGGATGCGGGCACCCTGACCCCCATCGTCAAGCGGCTGGAGAGCAAGGGGTGGCTGACCCGAACCGTCTCCCACGAGGATGAGCGGCAAAAGTGCATCAGTCTGACCGAGGCGGGACGCCAGTTGCAGCAGGAGGTCAGGGAGTGCTGTCTGGCGGACAGCTTGCGCAATCAGGTGGATCTGGCCGATGCTGAGTTGGCCCAGCTCAAGCAGCTTTGCGATCGCGTGGCGGCGCAGCTGGGGCGCTGATCCCTTTTCCCGTCAGGAGTGACCCGATGAAACCCATGCAATCCCTGCTGCCTCTGTTTGCCATCCTGCTGTGCGCCTGCGCCGATACCTCCTATCCCCGTTCCGAGCTGCAGATCGACGATGCCGATGCCTGGCAGGCCATCTGCAAGGACGGGGTCCGGGTGCGGGCGGTCACCGACGAGGGGATCTGTGCGGATCACCGCGGGGTGGCCATGTGGACAAATAAACCAAGGGCTGCACGGATGGCAGAAGAAGCGGCCAAGTAGTGTGACCTGTACGACATAAAATGACATGACCGGCCATGGGGCCGGTTTTTTTCGCGATCTTGCCAGCACTTTGGCACCTTGTTCATGGTGCACTCATTTTTCTCTTCCCATACTGGCCCTCAAGGTAGCAAACCAACAGGAGAGAGAGATGCAATCATCCATCGTCGGGCTCTCCATTCTGTGGGGGCTGGCCAGCTTTGGTGTTCAGGGGGATTTCATCGAGAGCCGTGATACCGCCTCCCCCTCCTGGCAGGCCGAGTCCAGAGTGGAGATGGAAGGGTACTTGATGGAGTCGTTGGGTGCCGATCGCTGGGTGTTCGACAATGGCAGCGAGAGCCTGGAAATCTCTCTGCCCAAAGGGCAGTGGGTGTCGACCGGTGAGCGGTTGCGGCTGCGCGGCGAACCCCTGCAGGAGCAGAGCGGCTGGTTGCTGCAGGTGCAGGACGTCAGCCAGGTCGAGGCATGACCAGGCGTTCGCCACCTGGCGGCGCGATGGCGCCCGGGGGCTGTGTTGACCGCGAATACCCTTGATAGCAGAGACAAGAAGAGGAGGCCCGGGCCTCCTCTTGCTTTTGGTGCTCCCCGGATACGGGGGTCAGCCCAGGTGGTTGAGGGGCAGGGCGGTCTTGTGCTTGATGCGGCGCAGCACGAAGCTCGAACGCACCCCGGTCACGCCGGAGATGTGGGTCAGCTTGTCCAGCAGGAAGTGCTGGTAGTGCTCCATGTCCCGCACCACCACCTTGAGCTGGTAATCCGCATCGTTGCCGGTGATGAGGTCGCACTCCAGCACTTCGGGCAGATCCTTGACGGCGCGATCGAAGTTCTCGAACCGCTCCGGAGTGTGCCTGTCCATGGAAATGTGAATGTAGGCGGTGAGGGTCAGCCCCAGCTGGCGGGCATTGAGCAGGGTGACATGGGTATCGATGAGACCGGCATCCTCCAGCGCCTTGACCCGGCGCGAGCAGGGGGAGGGAGAGAGCCCGACCAGCTCGGCCAGCTCCAGGTTGCTGATGCGGCCATTTTCCTGCATCAGCTCCAGAATATGCCTGTCTATACGATCAAGTTTCAGCATTCTCCGTACCTCTTCGCAATTACTAATCCACTTTTCCTAGATTAAGGGTGAACTATTGCAAAAACAACTGAAAATACCTGCTACTTCACAACCACTCACCGCATCGCGGGGAGTACCATGGTTACATCTTCCGGTGGCAAGACAGGCGCCCGACCAGGCACCTGTGGTGAAGGACCTTACCGGGTCAAGAGCCCCATCAGCCGTTCGACCTTATCGGGAAACAACGGGCTGGAACGAGAGCACCCCCTCCCCGAAGGCAACAAAGCAGGCATCCCGGCGCCTGCTTTGTTGTTTTTGCGTTCCGCCCGCTCAGGGGCGGGGCGGCCGGATGCGATAGAGACAGCGGCTGTCCCCCTCCAGCAGATACTGCTCCCGCTCCACCTCGGCCGGCGCCAGCAACCGGCGAAACAGCGCCAGCTCGCTGCGGCAAAAGCCCCGACAGGCCCTGGCTGCACTGCAGATGGGGCAGTGACTCTCCCACCACAGCCAGCTGCCGTCCTCCTCCTGCGACATGTCCGCCATATACCCCTCCTGGGTGCGCAGTGCCTTGAGCGTCATCAGCCTGTCTGCCAGCGCCGGCTGGGTCAACCTGGATTCATAGCGTGCCTGCATCTGCTGCTCCCGCCGCGTGATGAGCTGCTCCATGCCCGCGTCGCCAAACACCTGCCGGATGTCGTCGATCAGCTGCAGGGTCAGATCGCCATGGGTGTCGGGGAAGCGTTGCCAGGCCTGGTCGGTGAGGTGCCACAGGCGCACCGGGCGACCACGGCCGCGGGCCTCGTCGCTAAACCCCACCCAGCCCTCTGACTCCAGGGCCATCAGGTGCTGGCGTGCCCCCATGGACGTCATCTGCAACTGGTCGCCGAGTTCGGCGGCGCTCTGGGGGCCGCGGGTTTTCAGCAGATAGAGGATCTTGTCGGTACTGGCGTTCATGGGGGCTCCGGTGGTGGGTATCGGTGCGGTGACGGCCTGGATGAGGTCATTATGGGTAGCAGGGAGATTTAAATCAACAATCTGCTTTACTTAATGGACGACCCCTCACAATATAAATAAACCGATAACTTTATTTAATGAGGCGAAGATGGAAGGGATCAAGGGACAGGCGACCCTCTGGGTATTGGTGATGACGGTGACGCTGGCGGTGGCGGGGTTCAGCCTGCCTTCCCCCGTCCTGGCACCGCTGCTGCTGGATCCGGCCCAGGGCATGTTGACGCCACAGGCGTCGGACTGGAGCCGCAAGGTGTGGCTTGGCGTCATCATGGGGCTCTATCCGTTGTTTCAACTGCTGGGGGCCCCCTTGCTTGGCCGCCTCTCCGATCGCCATGGGCGCAAGCCGGTGCTGACCCTCTGTCTGGTGGGGGTGCTGGCGGGGTATGTGCTGATGGCCCTCGGCATCGCCTGGCGTTCCCTGCCGCTCTTGCTGCTGAGCCGGGTGGTGGAGGGCTTCTTCAACGGCGACATCGCCATCGTGCAGGCGATGGCGGCGGACATGAGCACGGCCAGGACCAAAGCCCGCAACTTCGCCCGCATCAACATCGGCATGAACCTGGGCTGGGTGGTGGGCCCCATGATCGGGGGCTATGCGGCCGTGGTCTCGGGGGATTACAGTCTGGCGGCCTGGCTGGCGGTGGGGATGACGGTGATCAACCTGCTGCTGGTGCTCTGGCTGCTGCCCAATCGTCCCCCGGTGCCGGCGACCCGGGATGAAGCTCCCCTCTCGACCCGCCAACTGCTGCTGCAACCTCGTCTCCTGCCCTACTTTGCCCTGACCCTGGCAAGCTACGGGGCGGTGCAGCTCTACTTCACCTACTTCAATGTCTGGCTGGTGGAGCGGCTGGCATGGGATCCGGTGCAACTGGCCCAGGCCGCCGTGCTGGTGAGCGTGCCCATGATGCTGGGCTCCTGGATCGGTGAGCAGCTGGCACGGCACTGGCGCGGCAGCTCCCTTGGCATCGTCGGCCACTTGGTGATGGCGGCGGGCATGCTGATGTTCATCCTGCCGACCCAGTGGTGGGGGCTCGCGCTCACCTTCATCCCGGCCGGCATCGGCATGAGTCTGGGGGAGCTGGCCACCTCGGTGGCGGTCTCCAACCGCAGCCATGCCAGCCAGCAAGGGCAGGCGATGGGGCTCTACCGCGGTCTGGCGGTGGGCAGCGAGATCCTGGCGGTGGTGCTGGGCAGTCTGGTGCTGCTGGCGGGGACCGAGTGGCCCTTCTACCTGGCCGGCCTCTGCGGCGTGATCTGTGCCTTCGGTTTCTACGGATTGCGCAGACGGGCGGACAGGCGAAACATCGTGGCCGGGTGCGCCGAGGCGGGCTGACGAAGGGCGCGGGGATCACAGTTCGGCGACGGGGTGGCGGGCCGGACTTGCATCGCGGCGCCGAGTCTGGGACGGTATGGCTCTTTGCACCGCTTTTCCCGATCCCCCGGTGAGCGCGTCTCCCATCATGGACCCTGCGATGCCCAGTCCGCATTCCTGGCGGTGAGATGAGTCGTGGCACTGGCAACGGGATGGCGCCGCACCCGTCTCGACATTCCTGGAGGTGATATGAGTCGTTATCAGGCCATTGCATTGGACATGGACGGTACCCTGCTGAACCGGGATCACAAGATCTCGTCCGCTACCCGGGCGGCCCTGGCCCAGGCCCGGGCCCACGACATCAAGGTACTGCTGGTGACGGGTCGCCACTTCATGACGGCCCGTCCCTTCCACCACGAGCTGGCCCTCGACACCCCCATCATCTGCAGCAACGGGGCCTATCTCTATGATCCGGTGCAGGAGAGGATCCTCGCCGGGGATCCCCTGGCCGTGGCGCCTCTCACCACCCTGCTGGAGGAGGTGCAAGCCCAGCAGATGGGGGCGCTGTTCCACCTGGGGGACGGCATCGGCTACCTGGGCTGCGAGGAGCACGTGGGCCGGATGCGGCGCTGGTCGGCAACCCAGCCAGATCACCTCAAGGTCTCCCTGCTGCCCGCCGAGGATATCGAGCTCTGGTTGCAGTCCCCCATCTGGAAGCTGGAGTTGTTCAACCAGGATCCCGGCCGGTTGCACCGTTTCGTCGGGGAGGTGGTGGAGAGACTGCCCTTCACCCGTGACTGGGCGGCCCCCTATGCGGTGGAGCTGGTGCAGCCCGGTTGCAGCAAGGGCAACCGGCTGGCCCAGTGGGCGGCGAGCGAGGGGATCGCCATGGAGAACCTGGTGGCCTTTGGTGACAACAACAACGACATCAGCATGTTCGAGCAGGTGGGGCTGGCGGTGGCCATGGGCAATGCGGCGCCCCAGATCCAGGCCCATGCAGACCGGGTCACCGCGGATCACAACGAGGATGGCATCGCCCTGGCGTTGCAGCGCTGGGTCCTGCCCGCCTGAGGGGAAAACAGTCTACGGCATAAACAGAAAGGGGCCATGTCGGCCCCTTTTTGTCAGCTCCCGAAGGAGAACTGGATCACCCGATCCGGGAAGCGCAGCCGGTTGTAGTCCCGGTATACCCCTTCGTAGTGACGGATGGCGCGCTCGCGCTGGGCACGGTAGTAGTCGCGCTGGCGGCTGTCGCTCTCGCCCCGGATCTGCTGATCCAACTGGTGGATGCTCCGCTCGGTGCGCTCCAGCTCCTGCTGCAATTCGCCGAGGCGCTGCTCCAGCAGGTACTCCTTGCGGCCGCGCTCGAACTGGGTGAGGAAGCTGGTGTCGTTGGGGCAGACCCCCAGGTATTCGCTCCCCTCCCGTCCCTTGCTGTAGGCCAGCTCGGGGATGCAATAGAGCTCCAGTCCCTTGGCGTAGCCGCGCTGCCACTCCGCCTCATCCACCTTGAGGCCGTACTCCCCGCAGGTCTTCTGATAGTCGCGGGTGGCGCTTCGGGTCTTGCCCTGCTCCCCGTCCTGATAGCCCTGGTTGTACCAGCTCATGGCACGGCACTCCTCCTCCGAAAGGGAACTGCACCCGGCGAGCAGGAAGGGAAGGGTCAACAACAGGATCTTGGGGGACATGAGGGGGCTCCGACAGCAAAGGGGTGGGGCATTCTAGAAGAGGAGGCCCGTCCGGGACAAGCACCGGGCGAGGGGGCCGTATCATGATGTTTTTATCAGTATTTTCAAGCCATTGTAGACGGGCTTCTGGCAGCCTTTTCTTGCCGGGGGAGGCAGGGTAAACTGCGCCTACTTTTAACTGGCATGTAACATAAAAACAATGAAAGTCCTGACCGTCGATTATCGCTCCCCCGATGCGGCCGAGCGCTTCACCGAATCCCTGCGCACCACCGGCTTCGGAGTGCTGACTCACCACCCCATCCCGAAGGAGCTGGTGCAGTCCATCTATGACAACTGGTATCGCTTCTTCATGAGCGAACAGAAGCAGGATTTCCTGTTCAATCGCGAGACCCAGGACGGCTACTTCCCGCCCTCGGTGTCCGAGGTGGCCAAGGGCCACAGCCAGAAGGACATCAAGGAGTACTTCCACATCTATCCCTGGGGCCAGATGCCGGCAGAGCTGAAAGAGCAGGCGATGGAGTACTACCGCCTCGCCAACGATCTGGCCGCCGAGCTGCTGGGCTGGGTGGAGCAACACACCCCGGGGGACATCGCCGCCCATTACAGCTGCCCGCTCTCCTCCATGATCGAAGAGAGCCACAAGACCTTGCTGCGGGTGCTGCACTACCCGCCCTTCGACGGCACCGAGGAGCCGGGTGCCATCCGCGCCGCCGCCCATGAAGACATCAACCTGCTGACCATTCTGCCCGCCTCCAACGAGCCGGGCCTGCAGGTGAAAGGTTCAGACGGGGAGTGGATGGATGTGCCCTGCGATTTCGGCACCCTCATCATCAACATCGGTGACATGCTGCAGGAGGCCTCCCGCGGCTACTACCCCTCTACCACCCACAGGGTCATCAACCCGACCGGGGGCAGTGCCGCCAAGTCCCGCATCTCCTTGCCGCTCTTCCTGCACCCCCGTCCGGATGTGGTGCTCTCGGAGCGCCACACCGCCCACAGCTATCTGATGGAGCGGTTGCGGGAACTGGGGGTCATCTAATCCCGCCAGACCCGGGCAGACAACAAACCGGAGCATCCCCGCTCCGGTTTTTATTTTGTGGCACGATTGGTTGGTTATCCGAATTTTATTGGTTAATGATGCTAAAAACTGAGTTTTATATCGGATATACGCCGAGTGATTGCGCGCCCGCGGGCGTACTCTGAGCGCCATTTCGGGCCTCGCTGGCAGGCCCTTCCCGTGGAGTTCTTATGAAGCAGTCCCAATGGTCATCCCGGCTCGGTTACATCCTGGCCGCCGCAGGTTCCGCGGTCGGTCTCGGCGCCATCTGGAAGTTCCCCTATGTCACCGCCGCCAACGGTGGCGGCGCCTTCCTGCTGGTCTTTCTGCTGTTCAGCTTCACCCTGGGGGTGGCGGTGCTGATGGGGGAGACCCTGATCGGCAGCCTGACCCGGCGCGGGGTGGTGGGCGCCTTTGGTGAACTGATGGGCAGGCGCTGGCGCTGGGTCGGTGCCATGGGCTTGCTGTGCAGCCTGCTCATCTTCTGTTTCTACAGCGTGGTGGGCGGCTGGACCCTGGGGTACACGGGCATGGCCCTGGCGGGGGAGCTGCAACAGGGGGACGGCACGGCACTGACCGCCCGTTTCAACGACTACGTCGGTGATCCGCTCTGGCCGGTGCTGACCCACCTGCTGTTTGCCGGCTTGACCTGGTGGTTCGTGCGGGGCGGCGTGCAACAAGGGGTGGAGCGCACCCTGCGCTGGATGATGCCGGCCCTCTTCATCATGATCCTGCTGCTGGTGGCCTTCGGCCTTACCCTGCCGGGCGCCATGGCCGGGGTGCGCCACTTCCTGATGCCCGATTTCAGCAAGCTCGGCATGTCGGGTGTGCTGGACGCCATGGGGCTGGCCTTTTTCTCCCTCTCCATCGGCCTTGGCATCCACACCACCTATGGCGCCTACCTGCCTTCCAGTGAAGGGGTCGGTCGCTCCAGCCTCTGGGTGGTGCTGCTGGCGAGCGTCATCGCCGTGCTGGCGGGCCTGATGATCTTCCCGGTACTGGCGGCGACCGGTATTGACCCGGCCTCGGGCCCGGGCCTCACCTTCATGACCATGCCGGCGGTGTTCCAGCAACTGCCCTTCGGCCAGGGGCTGGCGGTGGTGTTCTTCTCCCTGCTGGTGGTGGCGGCGCTCTCCTCCTCCATCTCCCTGCTGGAGCACTTGCAGTGCTTCCTGTGCGAGAGCCTGGGCTGGTCCCGCCGCGCGGCGTGCAACCTGGTCATTGCCCTGGTGATGGCGGGTGGCATCCCGGTGAGCCTGTCGTTCGGTCCCTGGGCCACCCTGACCCTGTTTGGCAAGAACATCTTCGAGTTGCTGGACTTCATCACCTCCAACCTGATGATGCCCCTGTTCGGGCTGGCCCTGACGCTGCTGCTGGGCTGGCGGCTCGGTCGCCAGGCGCTGCCCGAAGGGCTGGCTCCCCACTGGCGGGCACTGCTGATGGGCTGCTGGCGCTGGCTGGCTCCCCTGCTCATTGGCGGCATTCTGGTGCGCGGCCTGGTGTAGGGAGGCTTGGTCATCTCTGCCACTCCCCGGCCGGGCTGGCCGGGGAGTGGGGTGGCAGGATTGACTCTTTATAAAAATCTGTTAATTAAAAATTAACAGAGTAACTGTCTGAAATTTCGATATTTTATTTTGGTTAAATCTGTTTTTGGTTCTGTTTTAGACTATTTCCTGTCAACTTCTCTTGCCATGGTTTAGGCTGTGGCTCCTTTTTACCGTGCAGGCGTCGCCCTCCCATGTCACCCCTTATCGCTCTCTGTGGCCGATTTAGCCCCTTCCTGGAGAGGTGACCTTGCAGGTGTCGTTTGTCTGACTGTTCATTGCCAAGGTCGCCCTCAGGCGGCCTTTTTTGTTGCGGCGCACACCGCGTCTAGCCATGGAGTATCGAACTGATGTTGTCTTGCCCGGAGGTTGTATGAGCCAGGTTCAGTGGTCTTCCCGTATTGGTCATGTGCTGGCGGCCGCCGGCTCGGCGATCGGCCTTGGCGCCATCTGGAAGTTTCCCTATGTGACAGCCACCAACGGTGGCGGTGCCTTCCTGCTGGTGTTCCTGCTCTTCAGCTTCACCCTGGGGGTCGCGGTGCTGGTGGGGGAGACCCTGCTCGGCAGCCGCAGCCAGCGCGGCGTGCTCGGCGCCTTCCACAAGCTGGTGGGGCCGAACTGGCGCTGGATGGGTTACATGGGGATCCTGTGTGGCTTCTTCATCTACAGCTTCTACAGCGTGGTGGGGGGCTGGACCGTGGGCTATGCAGCCCTGGCCGTGGGCGGCGAGCTCAACCTGAGTGAGGCGAGCACCCTCACCGCACTCTTTACCGGTTATGTGAGCGATCCCCTCTGGCCGGCCCTCACCCATCTCGTCTTCGCCGGGCTCACCTGGTGGTTCGTGCAGGGAGGGCTGCAACAGGGGGTGGAGCGGGCGCTGCGCTGGATGATGCCGGCCCTGTTCGTGATGATGCTGCTCCTGGTGGTGACCGGGCTCTCAATGCCGGGGGCCATGGCCGGGGTACGCCAGTTCCTGATGCCCGACTTTTCCCACCTGACGGGGCAGGGGGTGCTCGACGCCCTGGGGCTGGCGTTCTTCTCCCTCTCCATTGGCCTCGGGGTACACACCACCTATGGCGCCTACCTGCCGAGCAGTGACGGGGCGCTGCGCTCCGGGGTCTGGGTGGTCACCCTGGCGAGCTGCATCTCGGTGCTGGCGGGGCTGATGATCTTCCCGGTGCTGGCCTCCACCGGCATCGATCCTGCCGCCGGCCCCGGCCTCACCTTCATGACCATGCCGGCGGTGTTCAACCACCTGCCGTTCGGTCAGGGGCTGGCGGTGATCTTCTTCCTGCTGCTGCTGGTGGCGGCGCTCTCCTCCTCCATCTCCATGCTGGAGCACCTGGTGCGCTTCACCACCGAGGAGTGGGGCTGGTCGCGCCGCAATGCCTGCCGGGTCCTGACCCTGCTCATCATGGCCTGCGGCATTCCGGTCAGTCTGTCGTTCGGGCCCTGGGCTGACTACACCCTGTTTGGCAAGACCCTGTTCGATCTGCTGGATTACCTCACCTCCAACCTGATGATGCCCCTGTTCGGTCTGGTGCTGACCCTGCTGCTTGGCTGGAAGCTGGGGGACAGTATTGTGCCTGCGGATCTCTCGCCGCTGATGCGTGGTGCGCTGCTCTGGTGCTGGCGGCTGGTCGCCCCCCTGCTGATCGCGGGGATCCTGGTGCGGGGCTTGTTGTAACGCACCTGCCAGGGCGGCATGCACCGCCCTGGATGGCTATAGGCCCTGATGGGGACCGAGGGGCGGCAGTTTGGGGGCTAGGTGGGATCTCACCTGTTGCAGGGTCTCCCGATAGGCGTTCCCATGGTGTTCCAGGAAGGCGGCACTGTGGTTGAGACGCTGCTCCAGCCTGTCCACCAGGCGGGCCACCGCCGGGGCCGCCATGCCGGCGGGCCAGCACTGGGTCAGCAATACCAGCAGTTGCCAGGCATCCCCCGCCTGGGCCGGGAATCGCTCCTGCAGGGTCAGAGCACTCTGCACGGCGAGCTGGAGCTGACCCGTGGTCATGGCCCGTTGCCGCTCCTCGCGCAGCTGGGTCAGCAGCTGCTCCCGCTGCGCCAGTTGCCGCGCCAGATCGTCGACCACCTGCAAAATGAGCCCCTGCAACAGCGGGGTCTGTGCCACCGGCCCCTGATATTGGCCGAGCTGGGCCAGATAACGCTGGGCATGGTGGGGAAGCCCGCAGAACTGGCTGACGGCCACCCCGAGCAACTGGTTGAGGTGATTGTCCCGCGCCGCCTCCGGCGGGTGCTTGGCCAGCAGCATCAAGGCGTCATCGAATCGATAATCCAGACCCAGCATCAGGGCGCGCAGCAGCCCCTCCTCGTGGGCCCGCAGGGTCACGGCCTGCTGGCCGAGCTCCTCCAGGGCCTGCTGCAGCCCATGAACTCTGGCCTCTCCCGGTGGATGCCAGAGCACCGCCAGGGTCGCATCCAGCAGGCAGCGTTCGACAGAGTGGCGAAACGTCTGTTTGGGGAAGTAGCGCAGGATGAAATCGCTGGCCTGCGCCAGCACCTGACCTTCATCCCTTCGCAGTAAGGCCAGCAAAATGGCCACCTGGCGCCACTGCGGCTGCCAGGGGCAGCGTTGGAGCAAGCCTGACAAGGTTTCCCAGGCCGGATCCCACTGCGCCTCGTGCAGTTGGCAGGCGAGAACCAGCGCCTGATGGATGACGGGGGGCAGTCGCTCCCGGTTGCGGGCCAGATCCTTGTGGGCGCTCTCCACCCGGTTCAGCCCGAGCAGAGCCTGGTTCAGTCCCTGGCGTGGCCACCAGGCATCGTGCTCCGTGGTGCAGATGGCGTAGTGCTGGGCGGCCTGCACCCGTTCCCCGGCTTGCAGCAGCATGTAGCCCTTTACCCTGTCCATCTGTGCTTCCAGCCCCTTGTGGCTGGCGTGCCGGTAAAGCAGATCCTCGCACTGGGCGCAGGCGCTGCGCCACTCCCTGAGCGTCATGGGGGTGGCCAGGGGGCGGGTCACCGTGGTCAGTGCCAGCAGCGCTTGCAGGCTGTGCGCCAACTGCTCCGTGGTGAAGGGCACGGCCAGACGCAGGGCGAAATAGAGGTCGGAGGGGGGGAACTGGCCGGTGTCCTCGTCCTGCTCCAGCAGCAGGAGCACGCAGCCGGGCGCGAGCAGGCCCAGGTGGTGTGCTTCATGCAGCAGCCTGACTCCCTCGTGGGCCTGGTGGTGATACTGGCGGCAAAGAATGGCATCGAAGGCGTGCTGGCGCAGCAGGGCGGGCAGGCTTGCAATCTCTTTGCAGTGGAACAGCTCGGTGGGGGGCAGCCCCAGATCACTCAGTCCCTGGGTGAGGGTCGAGCCCATCATGGCATCGTCTTCGATGAGGAGGATCTGCATCTTTGACGCTCCTTCGCCGGTCGGGGGGGCGAGGTTGGATTCAAAGTTAGCCTCCACTCTCCCGCGAGAGCCAGAGGGGGTCAATACCCCACCTGGGTCAGGAATGGCTCAGTGCCAGCCTTGGGCAGGGCAAAGAAAGCATCACTGAAGGCCGGGCCCCCTGGCCGAGAAGGGGCAGTCCCGCTGGGGGACTCGCAGCTCCCCGGCTCCCGACTCTCCCTGCCAGGCGAGCTCGAGCTGGCCCAGGCGCCCGAGGCGGCGCAGCTCGAACTCGTAGCGCAGGCAGGGGTTGTCGGTGGGCAGCTGTGTCATTCCGGCGGGCAGCCGGTAGTCGTAGCGCAGCAGGGGGCCATCTTGCAGCCGGCTTTGCACGGGCACCAGTCCCTCCGCCGTCGGTGCGGGGGCCTTGAGATAGCGGCGCAGCGCCACCGGGGCGTCGATGGCTTTTTGATAGTGAAGGCCGTTCATGGCTGCCAACTCCTCCTCCAGCCGCGTCAGCTCCCCCTCCAGCCCGCTCAGGGCGGCGCCAAGCTGTTGATGGGCCGGGGAGGCGCAGCCTCCCAGCAGCAGGGTCGCGATCAGCAGGGCGGGACGGACGGCAGACATGAAGGTTCCTCGGGTGCCAGGGTCAATGACTATAGCAGGGGATTGGTGGGCGGCGTGCCCCTCAGCAGCCCGGCGAGGCGCTCCAGCCCTTCGGCGACGCGGGCGTCGGTGGCGGGCTGACTCAGGCTGAGGCGTACTCCCTGCGGGGCGGCAAACTGGCCGGCGGCGAAGTGTTCTCCGCTGGCGACCCCCACGTCAAGGGCGTTGGCGGCCTCCGCAAACTCCTGGCTGCGCCAGGGCTCGGGCAGCGGCAGCCAGGCGTGCATGGACCCCGGCTGCCAGCGCGCTCCCGGCAACAGGTGGTGCAGGAGCTCACCCCGGCGCGCCAGGATTTTTCGCTGGTGTTCGATGAGCGGCATGATCTGGCGCTGGCTCACCAGTTTGCAGGCCAGCTCGATGAGCAGCGGACTCACCATCCAGCTCGACAGCCGCATCGCCTGGGCGAAGCCGTTGCGAAGGGCGGGAGGGGACAACACGAAGCCGACCCGCAGGCCGCCGCAGGCGATCTTGGCGAGACTGCCGAGGTAGATGACCCGCTCCGGTGCCAGGTTGACCAGGGGAGGGAGCGCACTTTCGGGCAGCAGGCCGTTGACGTCATCCTCGACGATCAGCAGATCGTGGCGACGGGCGATGGCGACGATGGCGTCGCGTCGCGCCAGGCTCATGGTGGCCGTGGTGGGGTTTTGCAGGGTGGGGGTGAGGTAGAGCAGCTTGGCCCGGCGGGTACGGCACGCGGCATCCAGCGCCTCTGGCAGCAGTCCCTCCTCATCCATCGCCAGTCCCACCACCTGATTCTTGAGCTGGCGTGCATTGCCCAGCATGCCGGGGTAGCTCAGTCCCTCGCAAAACAGGGTCTCTCCCACGCAGCCGGTGGCCAGCAGGGCCAGCATGATGCCGTGCTGGGCACCATGGCTGAACAGCAGGCGATCTTCGCTCGCCGTGATGCCCTGCTCGGCGAGCCAGTCGACGAACAGCTGGCGCTGTGCGGGGCGTCCCGCCTCCTTGTCATAACCGAGCAGGCCGTTGAGATCCCCCTGCGCCAGCTCGGTGAGCAGGGGCCTGATGATGGCGCCCCTGTCCAGCTGGACCGGGAGGTTCTGCCACAACTCGATGCGCTGGCTGTCTTCATTGCGGATCACCCATTCGTTGGCGGGATCCGCCTCTCCCCTGACCCAGGTGCCGTGCCCGACCCGGGCCGCCAGCAGGCCCCGTCGCTCCGCCTCGGTGTAGGCGCGGGTGACGGTGCCCACGGTGACCCCCAGCTTATCTGCCAGGGCCCTGTGGGTCGGCAGCCGGGTCTCGGGTGAGAGGATGCCGGTGGCGATGGCCTGCTCGATGGCCTTGACCAGTTTGAGGTAGAGGGGCCCCTCGAAAGGGGTGAGGTCGGGAGTCCAGATTGTCATGGTGACAATAAATCCATTGATCCAAGATTGTCCGCAATATAGCGTGATTATCAGCCTATACACAACCAACAAGCACACATTGTATCGGTACAATGTGGCGAGAAAGGAGTCTCCCCATGACCATCGAATGGTATGCCACCCTGTTTGGCTTCGCCCTGCTCACCTGCGGCACGCCAGGGCCGAACAACCTGATGTTGACGGCGTCCGGTGCCAACTTCGGCGTGCGTCGCACCCTGCCCCATCTCATCGGGGTGGCGGTGGGCCAGCCTGTGCTGCAACTGGTGCTGGCGCTCGGCTTCTATCCGCTGTTCGAGCGCTGGCCCCTGCTCAAGCTGAGCCTGCAGGTGCTGGGCAGCCTTTACCTGCTGTGGCTGGCGTGGCGCATCGCGGTGGCAGGCGCCCCCGGAGATCCCGCCAGCCGTGCCCGCCCCTTGACCCTGCTTGAAGGGCTGGGCTTCCAGTTCCTCAATCCCAAGGCGTGGATGATGGGGATCTCGGCCATCAGTCTGTTCAGCCTGCCGGGGAGCGACTACTGGCCGAGCATGTGGGGCATCATGAGTGTCTTCCCCATGGCGGGGTTCCCGGTCTGCTTCGCCTGGGTGATGTTTGGCCATCAGCTCAGCCGCTGGATCAACTCGGACAAGGGGTGGCGTCGTCTCAACGGCAGCCTGGGTGCCTTGACCGCCCTGTGCGTGGTGATGCTCTGGTATTAACAGCACCTTGATTTTTCATGCAAAGAAAATGCATTGCTGACCTTGTCGTCAGGGCGTCGGCTCTGCATATTAGGAGGCTTGCCGTATCTGAACGAGGTTGAGATGGATCTGAACTGGTTGCTCCCCCTGGCGGGCTTTGCCCTTATCACCTGTGGCACGCCGGGCCCCAACAACATGCTGCTCACCAGTGCCGGTGCCGCCCAGGGGTTTCGCCGCTCCGTGCCTCTGCTGGTGGGGGTGGTGGGGGGCATCAACCTGATGATCCTGGCCACGGCCCTGGGGCTCGGGGTGGTGTTCGAGCGTCTGCCCCTGCTGCACGACGGCCTCAAGCTGGTGGGGTCGGCCTACCTGCTCTGGCTGGCCTGGAAGGTGGCCAACGCCAGTGGCCCGGCGGAGGGGAACCGGCCGCTCATCCCGGCCCATCAGGGGGCCATGCTGCAACTGCTGAACCCCAAGGCCTGGATGATGGCGCTCTCCGCCATCAGCGGCTTCACCCTGGCGGGGGAGGCTTACTGGCCGTCCGCAGGCTGGGTGCTCGGCATTTTCTTCGTGACCGGCCTCTATACCGGTGCCTTCTGGGTGCTGTTCGGTGCCCAGGTGCGCCGCCTCATCCGCACCGCCACCGGCTGGCGTCGTTTCAATCTGGGCATGGGGCTCGCTACGGCGGCCTGCGTGCTGATGATCTGGGTTTAGGCCTCGGCCTGAGCCTTTACCGGCTGTCTTGTTGGCCCTTCGGGGCCTTTTTTATTGCCGGGGCGGTGCAATCAAACGCGCCCCCTGAGGGATTGCGGCATTGGTTTGCACCATCGGGTGACATAAGGAGATCCCATGAAATGTATCGGTCTGCTGGGTGGCATGAGCTGGGAGTCCACCGTCAGCTATTACCAGGCCCTCAACCGGGGGGTTCGCGAGCGGCTCGGCGGTCTGCATTCGGCGCGGGTGTTGCTGAGCAGCGTGGATTTTGCCGGGATAGAGCGGTTGCAGCACGCCGGTGACTGGCCCGCCACCGCCCGTCTGCTGGCGGCCGAGGCCAGGGCCATCCAGGCCGGTGGTGCCGATTTCCTGCTGATCGGGACCAACACCATGCACAAGGTGGCGCCGGAGATCGAGGCCGCTATCGACATTCCCCTGCTCCACATCGCCGATGCCACGGCCCATCGCCTCCAGGCCGACGGGGTGACCCGGGTGGGTTTGCTCGGCACCCGCTTCACCATGGAGCAGGATTTCTACAAGGGGCGGCTCCAGGAGCGCTTCGGGCTGGAGGTGCTGGTGCCTGATGACGCTGCACGGGAGCGGGTGCACCGCATCATCTATGACGAGCTCTGCCTCGGCGATATTCGCGAGTCGTCTCAGGCCGAGTATCTGGCCATCATCGCCGATCTGGCACAGACCGGTGCCCAGGCGGTGATCCTGGGTTGCACCGAGATCGCCCTGCTGGTGGGGGCGTGCCAGGCCGCCGTGCCTCTCTATGACACCACCGCCATCCACGCCGAAGCCGCGGTGACGCTGGCCCTTGCCTGATGTGGTGCGGGCGGGGTGAGGGGGCGCCCCTCTCGGCGCCCCGCCTGTTTTTTCCTCCTTTCATAACTGTGAGTCAGCCTTCATTTCAGCAGGGCTGAAGCCGTTTTTATTGTCAATCGGCTCACATTTCCTCTTTTTGTCTCTTGAGTCCGGGGCATCAGACGCCTAGTTTTCGATCACTGAAACGATTCAGCTTTCACAAAAACAAGAGACACGAGGATATATCCATGTTGAAGAAACTCTCCATTGCCGTGCTGCTCGCCCTGGGCGCCACCGCGGGTCACGCCGCCGAATTTCTGCTGACCGACTCCCAGCAAGGGCTGGATGTGGGGGACTGGAAGATCACCAGCGAGAAGCTCGGTATCAAGAGCCCGGTTCCCTTCACCATCGAGAAGAAACGCCTGCACGGCGGCCGCCAGGAAGGGGTGGATCTGCTCATCGTCGACAACGGCGTCATGAAAATCACCCTGGTGCCGACCCGCGGCATGGGGATCAAGGAGGTCAAGGCGGCGGATCTGCGCCTCGGCTGGGATTCACCGGTCAGGGAGGTGGTCAATCCCGCCTTCATCGATCTCGAGAGCCGTGGCGGCCTCGGCTGGCTCGACGGCTTCAACGAGATGCTGGTGCGCTGCGGCTACGAGTGGACGGGTCATCCCGGAGTGGATGACGACGGCCGCCTCAAGAGCCTGCATGGCCGGGTGCAGAACATTCCCGCCTCCGTGGTCAGCGTGACCGTGGACGAAGAGCCGCCCTATGCCATCCACGTGCTGGGCCGGGTGGACGAGCGCACCTTCAAGATGAGCGAACTGGTCACCTGGACCCAGCTGAGCGTGGTGCCCGGTCAGGCGGAGTTTGCCCTGCAGGACAAGCTGACCAACCACGCGGACTACGAGAACGAGTACCAGATCATCTATCACGGCAACTTCGGGGCCCCCATTCTGGAGGAGGGAGCCAGGGTGAGCACGCCGGTGAAGCAGATCTCCCCGTTCAATGACTACGCGAAGGCCGGACTCAAGGGCTGGCAAACCTATCTGGGGCCCACCAAGGGCTTCGACGAGATGGTGTTCAACCTGGTGCCCTACAGCGACGCCGACGGCAATACCTTGGCAGTGCTGAACAACCGGGCCGGCAACGCCGGAGTGGCGGTGGGCTACAACACCCGACAGCTGCCGGTGCTGACCCTGTGGAAGAACACCGACACCCGGGCCCAGGGCTATGTGACCGGCATCGAACCCGGTACCAGCTATGCCTACAGCACCAAGTACCAGCGCCCGCTCGGGCTGGTCCCCAAGATCCAGCCGGGGGAGACCAAGACCTTCGATCTGACCTATCGCCTGCTGCAAAATGCCGACGAGGTGAAGCAGGCCCTGGCCCAGGTGGAGAAGATCCAGGGCGGTCGGGCCACCGAGCTGCGCGAGCAACCCCTGGTCAAGCTGCCATAAGGGAGAGACGCCCAGCAAAAAGCCGCTCCATGAGCGGCTTTTTCATATCAGGCCCGTCGATCAGACGTGGCTGTACATGGCTTCTATCTCGCGCTGGTACTTGGCCTCGATGATCTTGCGGCGCAGCTTCATGGTGGGGGTGATCTCCCCGAGCTCCATGGAGAAGGCGCTCGGCAGCAGGGTGAACTTCTTCACCTGCTCGAATTTGGCCAGCTCCTTTTGCAGATCCTGAATGCGGGCCTCGAAGAACTCCATCACTCGGGAGTGGCGCAGCAGCTCGGTCTTGCACTGGTACTGCAGGTTGATGGAGCGGGCGTACTCCTCCAGGGACTCGAAGCAGGGCACGATGAGCGCCGACACGAAGTGGCGGGCATCGGCGACGATGGCAATCTGCTCGATGAAGCGATCCTTGCCGAGGGTCCCCTCCACCAGTTGCGGCGCCACGTACTTGCCGTTGGAGGTCTTCATCAGCTCCTTCAAGCGCTCGGTGAAGTAGATGTTGCCCTCGTCATCCAGCTCGCCTGCATCGCCGGTGCGCAGGAAGCCATCCTCGGTCATCACCTCGGCGGTGGCCTCCGGCTTGTTGTAGTAGCCACGCATCACGGTGGGGGCGCGCACCAGCAGTTCGTTGTTCTCGCCGAGTTTAACCTCGATGCCGTTTAGCGCCGTGCCGATGGAGCCCAGCCTGAACTGGGTGTCTTCATAGCAGCAGACGGTGGCGGTGGTCTCGGTCATGCCGTAGCCGTACTTGAGGTTGAGCCCCATGGCCTGGAAGAAGAGATTCACCTCGTCCGCGAGACGGGCGCCCGCCACCGGCAGGAAGCGGGTACGACCGCCGAAACGGGCGCGCAGTTTGCGAAACACCAGGCGCTCGGCAAGCCAGAGCTGGCCATAGAGCAGGGGAGAGGCGGACTTGCCCGCCTGACGGGTGGCGACCATCTGCTTGCCCACCCGGGTGGCCCAGCCGAACAGGGCGCGGCGCAGGCGCGGCGCCTGGGCGACCTTGGCCTGGATCATGGCGTAGGCCTTCTCGTAGAGGCGGGGCACGGCGCACATCACGGTGGGCTTCACCTCGCCGATGACATCCATCACCTTCTGCGGGTCGCGAATGTAGACGTTCTCGGCGCCGCAATAGAGCACGTAGTAGCTCCAGGCACGCTCGAACACATGACTCAGCGGCAGCATGCAGAGGGAGACATCCTGCTCGCTGAGGTCGAGGCGAGCGTCATGCATCTCGAAGCAGGCGGCCATGTTGGCGAAATCGAGCATGACCCCCTTGGGTTCGCCCGTGGTGCCCGAGGTGTAGATGAGGGTCAGCAGGTCGTCCATGCGGTAGTGGCGCTCGCGCTCGCGCAGCACCAGCTCGCTGGGTGGGTGGTTGCCGGAGACGAGGAAGGTCTGGAAGTGGCTGGCAGCGGCGCAGCCGCGCAGATCGACGGTGCCGTCCAGGGCGACGATGTGGCTTATCTCGCCGCTGTCGATGAGGTGCAGCGCCTGATCGAACTGGGGCTGCTCCCCCACGAACAGCATCCTGATGCCGGCATCCTTGACGATGTAGCGCAGCTGATCGAGGGTGCTGGTGGGGTAGATGGGCACGCTGACGCCGCGGGCGGCCAGGATGCCGAGGTCGGCCTGGGTCCACTCGGGCATGTTGCGGGCATAGATGCCGACCATCTCGCCGGACTGGTGGCCCGCCCGGATCAGGCCTTGGGCGCAATAATCCATGGCCTGACCCAGGGTGCGCCAGCCGATGGCGCGCCACTGGCCATCCTGCTGGACGCGCAGGGCGGCCTTGTTGCCAAGGCGGGCAATACGCTCACGCATCACTCTAACCAGATGAAACTGCGACATCTCACGCATCCTCAAGTAACAGTTGTGCGCCCGCAGGGGCACCAAAATCGGGGCTGGAGTTTAAACTCTAACATTACAGCTTACAAGTGTGCGCCATTTGTCCTGGATCACAAAGTCGTCAACCAGATGAGAGTGAGGCATGATAGGGGGCAGGGATCGGATTCATTCAGGGAGTTGCACCATGAATATCGGGATCAAGAGCCTGTTCACCGGCGTGTTGCTGCTGTTGGCGGGGGCAGGCGCCCTCTGGTATCTGCTGGGGGGCGCGGGGGAGCAGGATAATCCCTGGCTGAGTGGCGCCGAGGGCTATGAGCAGGCGCAGCGGCTGGCGCTGAGGGAAGGATACCCCTTGCTCTACGTGATCGAGCGCGCCAAGTGCCGACGCTGCAAGGCGCTGAATACCAGGCTGTGGCGTGCCCCCGAGATGCAATCCGCCCTGGCGGGGCTGGTGAAGGTGCGACTCAACCCGGATGCGGGGGATGGCAGCGAGCACATTCTGCGCCGCTTCCCCCAGGTTGCGACGGCCCCTGGCATTTATGTCCAGCGACCGGGTGAGCCGCTTCGCCCCATCAAGATCGCGGTGGATATCGAACAGATCTGGATGCCCGGTGTCACCTACGGCCGCGGCTTCTTCATGCCCCTCTCGGGAGCCGCCTTCGAGGCCGTGCTGAGGGTGACCCTGAGCCTGGAAGACCCCTCCATCGACAACGCGCCCCTGCCCTGAGGGGGGAAGCGAAGCGGGGGAGTCAGGGAGGTCAGAGGGGGGCGCCCGCTGACGGCGGTCTGCTGTGGGTTGTCAGCCGAAGTCGAACAGACGGGACATCAGCACGGCATCCTCCCTCTCCTGCCCGGTGCCGTAGTAGTCGGCGCGGCGGCAATATTCTGCAAACCCCTCGCTCTCGTAGAGGTTGATGGCGGTGCGGTTGCCAGCCCTGACCTCCAGGAACCAGGCCTCGGCCTTGCCGGCCTTGCTGCGGACCAGGTACTCCCTGAGCAGCGCCCGCCCCAGCCCCTTGCCCTGAAAATCGGGGTGCACGCAGAGATTCATCAGGGAGCTGTCTCCCGCCACCAGATCCGAGATGTAGAAACCGGCCGGTCGTCCGTCCACCAGCATCAGGCCGTTGAGATAGCGCGGCCCGAAGCAGGAGAGCAGGTTGGCCTGGCTCCAGGGCTCCTGGTGGGCGGCCTGCTCGATGGGGTAGATGGCTTCGAAGTCCGATTCGAGCAGGGGGCGAAAGTGGGGCAAGAGGTCAGACATGGTCACTCCGGACGGGATTCAGGCTTGCGATGGACACCATGGCCGTGCCATGGTCGTGAGCATCAAGGGGTGTGGCGCTGCCGGCACTGCTGCCAGAGGGCGCGCTTGTGCGCCCCATCGGGCTTGAGCGGGCAGACCAGGGCATCGGGCCAGCGAGGGTCCGGCGCCGTCAGCCAGAGCAGGGGCGAAGTGGCCCCCGCGGGCAGGGAAGGCATCTCGGACAGCAGGGAGACCTCGTCGGTGCCAAGGCCGAGCCAGCGGCAGATGTCCCCGAGCAGGGAGGGCGCGGGCAGCGTCTCTGCCAGCAGCCAGAGCTTGCCGGTCGGCAGAGGGGCAGTCTCCTGCGGGGCCAGCACCTCGTCGGCGGGCGTGTTTGCCGGCTGCGCGGCGCCGTCGGGGCTGGTGCCTCCCGCCAGGAGTCGGCCTCTTTGTTGCCAGAGGGGGATGCCCATGCGGGCCAGGATGCGCTGGCGCAGCGGGTCCAGCAGGGGATCTTGCATGGCGAAGGCTCACTCTTGATCTGCGTTGGGGTAAATAATGATGCGCAGAGTACACTCTCGCGGGATTTGCTGCACCCCGGACGTGCGCTTTTCGCCCTGTGGCGATGGCAAACGAGCGCCTCCCCGGGGGCAGAGATGACAGACAATGAGAGTGGGGCGGGGCCAGAGGCCGGACCCCGTCACCACGGATGACCTATTAGCTTCGGAACTGTGCCTATGCCGCCTTTAGCCCAGAATACTGTTCGTGCCACCCCCATTCATGAGCGTCTGCCACGGCTCCTTTCCGCCCTTGGTGAGGGACTGTATGAGCGCCAGGATGCCCTGCGGCTCGGCCTGCTGGCGGCCCTGAGTGGCGAGAGCGTCTTTCTGCTGGGCCCCCCGGGCATCGCCAAGAGCCTGATCGCGCGGCGCCTCAAGCTGGCGTTTCAGGATGCCCGCCATTTCGAATACCTGATGACCCGTTTCAGTACGCCGGAGGAGGTGTTCGGCCCCCTCTCCATCCAGGCGCTCAAGGAGGATGGCAAGTACCTGCGGTTGACCAGCGGCTACCTGCCGGAGGCCGAGGTGGTCTTCCTCGACGAGATCTGGAAGGCGGGCCCCGCCATCCTCAACACCCTGCTCACCGCCATCAACGAGCGGCAGTTTCGCAACGGCGACAGCCAGCACCCCATTCCCATGCGGCTGCTGGTCACCGCCTCGAACGAGCTGCCGGCCCCGGACAGCGGGCTGGAGGCGCTCTACGACCGCATGCTGGTGCGGGTCTGGATGGACAGGGTGCAGGAGAAATCCAACTTCCAGGCCATGCTGGCGAGCGATGGCCAGTCCCATCAGAACCTGACCCCCTCGGTGCAGATTCGGGGGGAAGAGTACGACGCCTGGCAGGATGCCATCGAGCAGGTGCGCCTGCCGGACGCCTGTTTCGAACTCATCTACCAGCTACGCCAGCAGCTCGACAGTCAGCTCGGGCACGGCTGCTATGTCTCGGATCGGCGCTGGAAGAAGGCGGTGCGGCTCATCAAGGCGAGCGCCTTCTTCAATGGCCGCGACGAGGTGGCTCCCCTGGATCTGCTGCTGTTCAAGGATTGCCTCTGGCACGACGAGGCTTCCCGCACCGCGCTGCTGGAGATGATCGGCGAGTTTTCCCGCCTCTACGGCTACCAGCAACTGGCGCTGACCCGGGAGCTGCTCTCCCTGCGCGAGCAGTTCAAGCAGTTGCAGGGGGCGGTCGCCCTGCGCATCGGCTGCAAGGCGGTCAAGCGCAAGCAGTGGTTCGGCCGCCGCGCCCGCGGCACCGAACTGCCGCTGGCCAACGCCAGGCCGTTCGGCAAGCTGGTGCACTTCCAGCTGCTCACCCCGGCGCCCCTGGATGGCAGCGATCCCGAGCGCCTCACCGGCACCCTCACCTTCGATCGCACCCTGCTTTCTCACTGGCACCCCACCGGGGAGGCGCTGGTGGGCTGGCCCCTCGGCAACCCCAAGGAGGGGCACTACGAGCTGGTGCTGGACGAGCAGTTGCGGCTGCACGTGCTGGATATCCAGCGCCAGCCCGTGCCACTGATGCTGGTGGAGCGCACCCCCATCCCCGAGGTGGTGATGGCCCCCTGGCTGTCGGCCCTGGACGACCTGACGGGCCAGGTGAACCGGGTGCTGCAAAATCTCAAGGGTCAGCGCAACCTGTTCGACCGTCACCAGCCCCATCTGTTCGTGGGGGACAACTGGCTGCGTCAGGTGGAGGACAGCTTCTTCGTGCTGAGCCGGGACCTGGAGCGGCTGGGGGCCGAGCTGCAGCAGTGGCGGGATCGTCTGCCTCTTCTCGATGCACAGGGGTGACGTCGCGCCTGACGTGGGATTGGTGAAATAAACAGGATGAAAAACATGTTTCGTCAGCATGATATTCCATCACATCTCAACGCCCGGGGTGGCCCATGCTAGAGATCGGCATGATGGACCTGGGGCTGCTCATGGGGGAGGGGGAGCTGGCGGGGGAGATGGCGCTGCTGCTTGCCTCCACCCCCAAGATCTCCGAGTTCCTCAAGCGCTCGCCCCTGCAGGGGAAGCTGCTCAGAAAGCGCATCCAGACCTGGAGCGAACAGCTTGGGGAGGAGATGCGCCACAAGCCGGTGCCGGTGGCTCTCGAGCGGGAATACCTGCTCTATCAGGCCCACCGGCAACTGCCCCTGCCGGAGCTGGTGGGGCGCCTGCCCGCCTTGCTGGAAGCCCTTGAGCAGCACAGCCCCTTCGCGGGGGATGCCCGCAGCCTGGTGCGCCAGATAGTGGCCCAGCCCACCGAGGGGCTGCGCCAGCTCTTCATCGAGAAGTGGCGCGCCAGCCTGGTGGGCAGCCTGTTGCAGTTGCAGCAGCAGATAGCGGAGGCGGAGCGGGAGAAGCAGCGCCAGGAGATAGAGGATCAACTGCTGGCCAACCGGACCCTGGCCGCTGCCCTGGATCCGCACCAGATCTCCGCCGGGGGGCTCTGGGATCTGGCCCAGGGGAGCTGGCACAAGCGCAGCCTGGCGCTGGTGAAGCAGTACGCCGGCATGTTGCAGCAGGAGCCTTTGCTCGCGGAGATCGCCGCCCTGCTTGGGCGCAGCGAGCGGGAGCGGCGCAGCGAGGACAGGACGCTGCCGCCGGTGCCTGTGCACGAGCTGGAGGAGGTGCAAAGTGACGATGTGCCCGACGATCTGGTGGGGGTGCACCCGGCCAGCGATCTGATGCGCCTCCTGCCGAGCGAGGCGGTGATGCTGGCGCTGCCGGAGCTGGAGCTGGAGTTCTATCGCCGTTATCTGGAGCGGCGCCTGCTGAGCTACCAGTCGCGGGGCACCCTGCCGCGCCAGCGTCTGATGCTGCGCTCCCCCGAGCAGGGAGGGCAGGAGGTGCAGCCGCGTGGCCCTTTCATCGTCTGCGTCGATACGTCAGGTTCCATGGGGGGCTATCCGGAGGAGTGTGCCAAGGCGCTGTTTCTCGCCCTGCTCAAAGGGGCGATGGAGGAGAAGCGGGGCTGCTATCTGATGCTCTTCTCCACCGAGGTGGCGACCCTGGAGATCACCGCCGACACCGGGCTTGAGAAGGCGGAGCGCTTTCTCTCCATGAGTTTTCACGGGGGGACCGATCTGGTGCCCTGCCTGGAGCAGGCCCTGACCCAGCTTGAACAACCCGCCTTTGCCAAGGCCGACGTGCTGGTGATCTCCGACTTCATCGCCCAGAACCTGCCCCACGCCCTGCTCGAGCGGATGAACCGGCGACGGGCGCAGCAGACACGCTTCCATGCGGTCGCCATGTCCCGTCACGCCAAGGCGGCCATTTTGCGGGTGTTCGACAACAGCTGGCTGCTCGATTGCGGCCTGCGTGGACGCCTGCTGCGGCGCTGGCAGCGCCATTGAGGGCGCTCAGGCTCAGAGCGTGGGCCTGTGGTAGAGGCCCCGTTCGTTGACCTGCTCCTGATCCAGCAGCGGCTGACCGCTTGGCTGGGCAATGTAAAAACCCCGCTTGCCGCTGCGCTTGACCCTGTACATGGCCTGATCCGCCCGGGCCAGTGCTGCGCCGAAATCGTCCTGGGGCCGGATGGCCGCAATCCCCATGCTCAGTCCCACCGAGGCGTCCCCGTTGGGCAGCTCGAAGGGGGTGGCGATGGCATCGATGCACTGGCGGGCGAGGTGGCTGGTGCGGGGATCGTCGCACGCCCAGGGCAGCAGCAGCACGAACTCGTCCCCGCCGATGCGTCCCAGCCGTACCTCCTCGGCGCAGCAGTGGCGAAGGCGCTGGGCAAGGGAGACCAGCAGTTCGTCACCTGCCCGGTGGCCCAGGTTGTCGTTCACCAGCTTGAAGTCATCGAGATCGATGAAACAGATGGCCTGGTACTCCCCGGGAAAGTGGCGGTGCAGCGCGGTGCGGTTGAACAGGCCGGTGAGGGGATCCCGGTGGGCAAGCTGGGCGAGCTGCTGCTCGTACTCCTTCTCGTGGGTGATGTCGATGTGGGTGCCCATCACCCGGACGGGGTTGCCCTGATCATCCCGCTCCACCACCCGGCCCCGGTCCAGCACCCAAGTGGTCTTGCCATCCTTGGCGATCATGCGGTGCATCGCCTGATAAAACGGGCTCTTGCCCTCCAGATGGTCGAAGAAGGCCTGCAGCACCTGCTCCCTGTCCTCCGGGTGCAGGTGGGCGCGCCAGACGTCGAAGTGGGCCGACAGCTCCTTGGGCTGGTAACCGAGCATGGAGCCCCAGCGCCGGTTGAAGATGATGAGTTTGCCGGTGGGCACATGGTTCTGCCAGATGCACAGGCCGGTGCCATCCATGGCTGCGTCCAGCTTCTCCCGCGCGTCATCCGCGATGCGTTTGAGACGCTCGTTCTCCAGCAACAACCTGTCGTAAGCCTCCCTCAGCTCCTCGTAGGTCATTCCTCATCCCTTCCCCTGTTCGAAAGCATATATAGTCGATGCACTCTCTCCTTCTGTAAAGAAGGGGATAGGGGAGGCTCTTGTTCGATATGAGGAGTTTTCTCACCCTCTGGCGGCTGTGCGCCCAGAGTCTGTGGGGATATGATGACAGCGGTGAGCGCGGCGTCCGGCCAGTGAAGAGGAGAAAATGTCCGCATGAAGATCCTGATGGGAGGTGGTCTGTTGCTGGGGGTTGCCCTGGCCCAGGCGACGCCACTGGCTGGGGACGAGTTGCAACTGGCGTTGCAGCGACTGGAAGAGTCGACGATGCCGGTGCAGGTGTTTCGCGAGCGCGTCGCCGCCCTGACTGCCGAACAGGCACACTATCCGCTCGAGGTGCAGGGCCGCCTTGCCCGGCTGCAGTGCTGGGCCCAGCCGAGTGAACGAGACGAGGAGTTTCGCCGCGCGGTGGCGTTTGCCGAGCAGGGGCTGGCGCAGGCCCGTGCCCGCAAGGACAGGGTCACCGAGGTGGGGTTGCTCGCCTGCCGCGGGTATCACCGGCAACTGCTCGGCAACATGGCCGGGGCCGGGGAGGATTACGACGCCGCCCTGACCCTGGCTCGCCGACTCGGGGATGAGCGTCAGCGTGCCGACATCCTGAGCCTGCGGGGGGAGATGTACTCCTACCAGGGGGAGCTGGCGGAGGGGCTGATGGATCTCATCGATGCCCACCAGCGCTACGAGGCGCTCGGGCTGGAGGCCAAGGGGCGCGAGGTGCTCGCCAATATTGCCAATGCCTATCGCAGGATGGGGCTCTATGAGCGGGCCGAGAGCTATTTCAAGGAGCTGGAGCACGACTACCGGCAGCTCGGGGTCGAGGAGTACCTGGTGGACATTCACAGCCAGCAGGGGCTCCTCTACATCGACACCGAAGAGTACGACAAGGCGCTGCCCCTGATGGCCGAAGCGGAGCGTTACTATCTGGGGTCAAACCAGGAAGGGGTCCTGGCCTGGAGCCGAATCGAGCTGGCCACCATCCTGCAGAAACAGGGCAAGCCGGACCAGGCCATGATCAAGCTCGATCAGGCGGCAGCCTCCCTTCATCAAGGGGAGGGGGCGGACAGCGTCACCCTGGGCCACTGGCACCTCGTCATGGCCGAGGTCCTCGAGGCCCTGAACCGACCCGGCGAGGCGCTGCGGCACCTGGACGAGGCCGAGCCCATCTTTACCCGGGAGCAGAACCTGCGCTTCCTCGCCCGGGTGCATGAGACACGGGCCCGGGTGCTGGAGCGTCAGGGGCATATCCAATCGGCCCTCACCAGCCTCAAGACCTATGTCGAGACCCGCCAGGCCCTCGAGCTCAGATTGCGGGAACAGCGCTCCTTGCAGATGCGTTTCGAGTTCGATCTCGCCCGCAAGGAGCTGGAAAACCAGACCCTCAGGTCCCAGCAGCAGTTGCAGGCGGAGAAACTCAAGCAGTTGCAGGAGCGGCGCTACTGGCAATACCTGGTGGTGGCCCTGCTGCTGGTGGTGATGGGTACCCTGGTGGTGCACCAGCGCGGGCGCACCCGCAAGATGCAGCGCCTCGCCATGACGGACGAACTGACCGGCATCCACAACCGGCGCCAGATCCAGGCCAAGGGGCGCAAATGGTTCACCCAGGCGCGGGAGGAGGGCAAACCCCTGTGCGTGCTGCTGCTGGATGTGGATCACTTCAAGAAGGTGAACGACCAGCTGGGCCACCACGTGGGGGACAGGGTGCTCACCGCCGTGGCCCAGTGCATCGAGGAGCAGTTGCGCAGCCTCGACAGGGTGGGGCGCAACGGCGGCGAGGAGTTTCTGGTGCTGCTGCCGGATACCCTTCTGGGCGAGGCCGTCGAGGTGGCGGAGCGGATCCGCCTCGCCGTCGCCTGCCTCGAGATTGAGGGGGTGCCTGCGGATCACCCCATCCGCATCAGCATCGGCTGCGCCCAGTACAAACCCGAGGATGACAACCTGGGCGAGCTGGTACGCCGGGCCGACGAGGCCATGTACGAGGCCAAGCTGGCGGGGCGCAACCGGGTGATGACGGCCCGGTGAGGCCGACCCCGGGCCCCGTGATAGCGGGCTGGGTATTTTTCACTCGCGCGGGTATAATGCCGCGCAATTTTGCTTTGATCCGGGGCCAGACCCATGTAATGCAACGCGCTTCTCCTGTCTCCACCGGCGGTCACTGACCCGCCCGCGTGGTGTCGTTGTCTGCATGGGCGCCCTGATTCCAAGGTGCTGTCCCGCATTTTTCCCACGGTGGCTCCAGGCCGCCGCTCAATAGAAGAACGTCGAATTATGTCAGCTGAATTTCTGAGTGAAGTCTCCAAGAGACGCACTTTTGCGATCATCTCGCACCCGGATGCGGGTAAAACCACCATCACCGAAAAGGTCCTGCTGTTCGGACAGGCCATTCAGCGCGCCGGTACCGTCAAGGGCCGTGGCTCGGGCCAGCACGCCAAATCCGACTGGATGGAGATGGAGAAGCAGCGCGGTATCTCCATCACCACTTCCGTGATGCAGTTCCCCTACGCCGACTGCCTGGTCAACCTGCTCGATACCCCGGGTCACGAGGACTTCTCCGAAGATACCTACCGTACCCTCACGGCGGTCGACTGCTGCCTGATGGTCATCGACGCCGCCAAGGGTGTTGAAGACCGGACCCGCAAGCTGATGGAAGTGACCCGGCTGCGCGACACCCCCATCCTCACCTTCATGAACAAGCTGGACCGCGAAGTGCGCGACCCGATGGAGGTCATGGACGAGGTGGAGCGCGAGCTCAACATCATGTGCGCCCCCATCACCTGGCCTATTGGCTGTGGCAAATCCTTCAAGGGTGTCTATCACCTCTACAAGGACGAGACCTATCTCTATCAGAGCGGTCAGGGCCACACCATCCAGGAGAAGCGGGTGGTCAAGGGGTTGAACAACCCCGAGCTGGATGCCGCCATCGGCGACGATCTGGCTGCCCAGCTGCGTGGCGAGCTGGAGCTGGTGCAGGGCGCCTCTCCCGAGTTCGATCACGACGCCTTCATCGCCGGCGAGATGACCCCGGTCTTCTTCGGGACCGCCCTTGGCAACTTCGGTGTCGACCACATGCTGGACGGCCTGACCGACTGGGCGCCAGCCCCCATGCCGCGCAAGGCCGAGAGCCGCGAAGTGGTGGCGACTGAGGAGAAGTTCTCCGGTTTCGTGTTCAAGATCCAGGCGAACATGGACCCGAAACACCGCGACCGTATCGCCTTCATGCGTATCGTGTCAGGTACTTACAGCAAGGGCATGAAGATGCGCCACGTGCGCATCGGCAAGGACGTGAACATCTCCGACGCCGTCACCTTCATGGCCGGTGACCGTGAACAGGCGGTCGAGGCCTGTGCCGGCGACATCATCGGTCTGCACAACCACGGCACCATCCAGATCGGCGACACCTTCACCCAGGGTGAAGATCTCAAGTTCACCGGCATCCCGAACTTCGCACCTGAACTGTTCCGCCGTATCCGCCTGCGTGACCCCCTCAAGCAGAAGCAACTGCTCAAGGGGTTGGTGCAGCTCTCCGAAGAGGGGGCGGTGCAGGTGTTCCGTCCGCTCATCAGCAACGACCTCATCGTCGGTGCGGTCGGTGTGCTGCAGTTCGACGTGGTGGTCTCGCGCCTCAAGAGCGAGTACAACGTCGAGGCCATCTACGAGGCGGTCAACGTCGCCACCGCCCGCTGGGTGGAAGGGACCGACGTCAAGAAGTTCGAGGAGTTCAAGCGCAAGAACGAGGTCAACCTGGCCCTCGATGGGGGTGACAACCTCACCTACATCGCGCCGACCATGGTCAACCTGCGCCTGGCCCAGGAGCGTCACCCGGACGTTCACTTCCGCCAGACCCGCGAACACTGATCACCCTGCCCGCACCCAGCGGGTGGCTGATGACCAGAGAGACCCCGCTTCGGCGGGGTTTTTTGTTATGGGGCGTGTCATTGGAAGGGGCGGCGATCCCCATCCGGGGCTTGATGAATGAATAAAAATCAAGGATAAGTGATTTAAATTTCACCCATGGAGAGAGACATGTCCGTCACCCAACCCGTAGAGGCGCAGTTTGCCGCCTACAATGCCCACGATCTCGATGCCTTCGTGGCCTGCTTTGCCCCGGATTTCAAAGGCTATCGCATGCCGACCGAGACGCCGAGCACAGTCGGCAAGGGGGCGCTGCGGGCCTTCTATGCGGAGCACAGATTCAACAACCCGCTGCTCAAGGCCGAGCTGCTGTCACGCACCGTCTTGGGCAACAAGGTGTTTGATCACGAGCTGATCCATGGCCTCTCCCTTGAGCCCATCGAGAGCGTGGCGGTGTTCGAGGTGAAGGAGGGTCTTATCCAGACCGCCTGGTTCTATTTCCCTTCCTGAGCGCCGCGACACGGGCCTGCCGGCGACAAAGCTGGTATAAGAGAAAGTTCCCTGCGGGCATCCCCTGGTCTGCCCGCGTCTGGACAATAACAAGGAGTACACCATGCTTGGACGCATCACCCACCTCTTCCCGCTTTGGGCCCTGCTGTTTTCCCTGCTGGCCTACTGGCAGCCCGAGCCCTTCGTCGGCCTCAAGGGCCAGATAGTGCCGCTGCTGACCATCATCATGCTGGCCATGGGGCTGACCCTCAAACCCCAGAACTTCCTCGACGTGGTGCGCAACAAGAAGGCCATCGGCCTCGGGCTGGTATTGCAGTTCAGCGTGATGCCGCTGGCCGCTCTGCTGGTCAGCCTGTTGCTGGGCTTTGATGCCGAGTTGACCGTGGGAATGGTGCTGGTGGGCAGCGTCGCCGGTGGCACCTCTTCCAACGTGATGTGCTATCTGGCCAAGGGCGATGTGGCTCTCTCCATCACCATGACAGCTCTCTCCACCCTGCTCGGGGTCCTCGTCACCCCCCTGCTGGTGCAGCTGCTGGCTGGCAAGAGCGTCGACGTGCCGGTGCTGGACATGCTGCTGAGCCTGGTGAAGATAGTGCTGATCCCTGTGGTGTTCGGGGTGGTTGCCAATGTCTTCCTCCACTCCCTGACGGCACGTATCGAGCCCGTGCTGCCGCTCGTCTCCATGGCCGCCATCGTCATGATCATCGCCATCGTGGTCGCCCTCAACGCAGGGCAGTTCGCCAGCATCGGCCCCATCGTGGCGCTGGCGGTGATCCTGCACAACGGCATCGGCATTGTGGCGGGCTACTGGGTCAGTCGCTGGCTGGGCTTTGAGGAGCGGATCTGCCGCACCGTGGCCTTCGAAGTGGGGTTGCAGAATTCTGGCCTCGCCACGGCGCTGGCCATGAAATTCTTCACTCCCGCCTCGGCCATGGCTGGCACCCTCTTCTCGGTCTGGCACAACCTGTCCGGCTCTCTGCTGGCCGGGGTCTGGGCCAAGCGACCGCTTTCCCGGCCTGCTGGGACCCTGGAGCAGCGCGCTGGCTGATCAGGGGGCGCAAGATGAAACAATAAGGGGCCATGGGCCCCTTGTTGTTGTTTGAGCTAGTCGAGCGCCAGCACCATGCAGATCTCGCAGGCGTCGTGGCCTGTGCAGCCAAGGGGCCCCGGCAGGTGTTCGAAGCCCAGGGATTCATAGAGGGCGGTGGCTTCCCGCAGCACGGCGGTGGTCTCCAGATAGCAGCGCTGGTAACCCAGGGCGCGAGCCTCGGCCAGCGCCTGCAACACCAGCCGCCGTCCCAGCCCCAGCCCCCGCAGGGCGGGCAGGAAGTACATCTTCTGCAGCTCGCACACATCCGCTGCCCCCGCCAGCGGCGCTATGCCGCCCCCGCCAAGAATGGTGCCGTCCGGTCCCTCAATCACCCAGTAGCGGCTGCGCTCCCCCTGATAGGTCTCGTGGAGAAAATCGAGGTTGGGATCCGCCACCCCGTACCCCTTGTCGGCGGTGAGGCCGTATTCGGCGGAGACGGCGCGCACCACGGCGGCGATCCGGGGATTGTCGGCCGGGGTGATGGGGCGGATGACGAACCCCTGCTGGCGGCGGGCGCGGGAGAGGGCGCTGCGATAGAGCCGCATGCCCTCCCAGATCTGCTCGCACTCGGCGGGGGAGAGTTGGGCCAGGGCCCCCGCCATGGTCTCGTCCATCTGCCGGTGCAGCTCCTCAAGCTGTGCCTTGCCCGGCTCGGTGAGGCTCGCCTCCTTGCTGCGCCCGTCCGAGGGGTGGGGTTGCCAGGCGATAAGCTCCCGCTCGGCGAGGCGGGCCAGGGGGCGGCTGGCGTTGGACTTGTCGATGCGAAGGCGCTCGGCAAGCTGCTGGTTGGTGGCGGGACCGTTCTCCAGCTCGATGAGCAGGTGGGCCTCTAGGGGGCTCAGGGCCAGCGAGCCGCACTGCTGGGAGAGCATGCCGAGTTCGCGTACCAGTTCCCTCGACAGGGCGCGCAGGGGGCGGGGATCCATGGGGTTGTCTCCTTGTGATGGCATTTGGTTGTTATGCGCAACCAATACCATCTTTTGGTTGTTGGTGACAACTATTTGCGTGAAAAAGGGGACAGGCAGGCAGAAAAAAGGGCCCGGGAGGGGGCCCAAACATTGGAAACCCGCGCGGGGGCGCGGATCCCATCCTTGGTCAGGCAAGGCGCCGGCGAGGGTTAGACCAGTTCCGCCAGCATGGTGTCGGCATAGGGGGTCAGCGCCTCTCCCTGCTTCACCTTGGCGAGGTAGTCCGGGTTGGCGATGAGGGGGCGACCGATGGCGACGAGGTCGAAGCGGTCCGCCTCGATGGCCTCGAGCGCGGTCTCGGCGCTGTAGTTGCCCACCCCCACCAGGTGGCCGTCGTAGCGGGCACGCAGGTAGTCGGAGGCGCGGCCGTCCAGGTAGTCGAAGGTGAGGCTGTCATCGAAGATGCCCAGGTGCAGATAGGCCAGAGTGCGCTGGTTCAGTTCGGCCAGCAGGTGGTCGAACACGGCGCGATCCCGGGCATCCCCTTCCAGGTGCACATAGGCGCCGGGGGAGAGACGAAGGCCGGTGCGATCCCCGCCGATGCGGGCGGCGATGGCATCCACCACCTCCAGCGCGAAGCGGCTCATGTTCTCGGGGCTGCCGCCGTAGTTGTCGGTGCGCAGGTTGCTGGCGTGGTGCAGGAACTGATCGATGAGGTAGCCGTTGGCACCGTGGATCTCCACCCCGTCAAAGCCCGCCTCGATGGCGTTGGCGGCGGCCTGGGCGTAATCCTCGACCAGCTGGGCGATTTCGCTCCCGGTCAGGGCGCGCGGCACTTGATAGACCAGCTCGCGCATGCGCGGCACCGTGCCCTCATGGGCGATGGCGGAGGGGGCCAGCACTTCGGCGTGGTGGAAGAAGGGGTGGGAGAGACGGCCCACGTGCCACAGCTGGGCGAAGATCTTGCCGCCGTTGGCATGCACGGCGCTGGTCACTTTCTTCCAGCCGGCGATCTGTTCGGCGCTGTAGAGCCCCGGGGTATTGGGGTAGCCCTGCCCGTCCGGACGGATGATGGTGGCTTCGGAGATGATGAGGCCGATGTCGGCGCGGCGGCCGTAGTAGGCGGCCATCTGTTCGGTGGGCACCAGACCCGGGCCCGCCATGCAGCGGGTGAGGGGGGCCATCATGAAACGGTTCGCGAGGGTGAGGGTGTCGTTGAGGCGATAGGGCTGAAACAGGGTATTCATGATCGTCTGTCCTGAGGGAGTGATTCTTGAACGGGCATTCAAGACGTTTTTTGGTTTGTGTGCAAGTATTTTTTGAGCAAGCATTCAACATGGATTGACGGGGGAGGCTGGGGTAAACTTGCCGCCCTGTTTTTTCCGTCCCGCGGGACCTTGCCACCGGAGACCCCATGCGCAGCGCCGAATACGATCGGGATGCCGTCTTGCGAAACGCCATGGAAGCCTTTCGCGCCAAAGGCTATGCCAAGACCACCATGCAGGAGCTGGTGGCCGCAACCGGCCTGCACCCGGGCAGCCTCTATGCCGCCTTTGGCAACAAGCGCGGCCTGCTGCTGGCGACGGTCGATCACTATGTGGCAGAGAAGGGGGCCCTGCGCCGCCGCTGCCTGGCACAGCCCAGCCCGCTGGCGGGGCTGCACGCCTTCCTCGAGCAGGTGGTGGACGATGCCCTGCAGGGCTCCTGCCTGCTGACCCGCACCCTGATGGAGCTGGCGGAGCAGGACGAGGAGCTGCACCTTCGCTTCAAGGCCATCTACGGCGAGCTGGAACAGGATCTGGCCGGGCAGCTGGCCCTGGCAAAGGCGCAGGGAGAGCTGGCAAAAGAGGGGGACATCCCCACCCTGACCGCCTTCTTGCAGGTCCATATCCAGGGACTGGTCACCTTCGCCCAGTGCCACCCCGACCGCCCTCTGCTGGCCGGTGTCGTCGCCCGGATGATGAGCGCCCTGCGGGCGTGATGCGCCGCCCATAAACAACCATGGCTCCTGCGGGAGCCATGGTTGTTTATGGGGATGCCACACGCCGCCGGGTTGTTTGCTCCCTTCTCCCACTTATTTACAAAAGAATGGGAGAAGGGCTGGGGATGAGGGGGAGGGCTCGTGCTCAGCGCAAAGAGAGCAAAAGAAGTTCCAGTACGGCCTCCATCCGACTCAACACATCGTTATTCCACACCCTGATCACCCGAAAGCCCTGCTGATTGAGGTAGGCCGTTCTTGCGCCATCATGTTGCCGCCCTGCCGGTTCGTTGTGCTGCGATCCATCGACCTCGATGATCAACCTCTGCTCAAGAGAGATGAAATCGACAATGTAGGGCCCGATGGGCATCTGGCGACGGAATTTCACCCCGGCCAGACGGCGGTCGCGCAATTGCAGCCACAGCTTCTGTTCGGCAAGGGTGGCTTCTCGCCTCATGCGCCTGGCAAATGGATGGGTTCTCATGGTGCCTATCCAGAGCTGTTTGACCCTATTAGATATAGCCATTCCCCGGTCTGGTGACTGAGTGGGTGGCGTCCCCTCACCCTGACCCTCTCCCAGAGGGAGAGGGGACAGATCGAGTGACAGTTGTCATTTTGTTGGTCATCTCGGGGCCATCGTGGTGTGGTGTGACATTGAACTGATGAATCGATAGGTCGATGTGCTGGTGGGATGTATTCCGCCCTAGCAGACAGGTTGTTTGCGATGCTGCCAGTGGCGCAGATCCGCTCCCTTCTCCCCTTGCGGGAGAAGGGTTGGGGATGAGGGAGGGGAGTCACACGCCGTCGGGTTATTCAGGAGTCACCAGCTCTTTCATCAGATGCTTGAGCCACACCTGGGCCGGCTGCTGCGCATGCTGCTTTGGTATGCCAGCCGCTGCCGCTTAGCCCGAATTCACCAGGTCCTTCATCAATGCCTTCAACCAGATCAACGCCGGTTGCTGGGCGTGGACCGGGTGCCAGACGCAGTTGAGGTGATAGTCCGGCACGTCGTCGGGCAGGGGCAGGCTTTTCAGCGGCCAGTGGCTGGCGAGCAGCTCGGCCACCATGCTGGGCAGTACCAAGAGGTGGTCGCTCTGGCTCACGATGGCGGCGGCGGACATATAGCTCTGGCTGTTGACCGAGATGGTGCGGCTATGGCCCAGGCTCTGCAAATAGCGGTCGAGGCTCGCCTCCGAGGTGCCGAGCGGCGAGTGGAACACATGGGGCATCTCGATTAGCTGGTCGAGGGTGATGCGCTCCTCCTCCAGCTCCAGGGTGGCGCGCACCAGCCCGGCCAGGGGTTCGGTGAGCCAGGTCTCCTTGCCCAGATACCCCGGTACCTGCATGTACTCGTCAAACCCCAGCACCAGGTCGATTTCGCCGCTCGCCAGCTCGGCTTCGGGCAGGGTATCGCGCAGGATGCGGATTTCGATGGTGACGCCGGGGGCCAGCTTCCTGAGGCGCTGGATAAGGGGCGGGATCAGCACGCACTCCACGTAATCTGTGGTGCAGAGCACGAAGCGCCGCTTCGACTGGCTCGGCTCGAACTCTTCTTCCTCGGTGAGCTGCTGCTCCAGCAGCCGCAGCGCCTGCTGCACCCCGAGATGCAGCCGCTGGGCACGCGGGGTCGGCAGCATCCCCTGCGGGGTGCGTACCAAAAGCGGGTCGCCGAGAAAGGTGCGCAGCCGGTTAAGGGAGTGGCTCATGGCTGGCTGGCTGATAAAGAGCGCTTCGGCGGCGCGGGTGACGCTGCCCTGCGTCATCAGGGCGTCAAACGCGAGCAGCAGATTGAGGTCGAGCTGGTGCAGTTTCATGGGGGGATTATTCGCCGTGTTTATGGGACAATCCATCCTATTCATTTGATGGATGGGGGCGCAACGTCTTAATCTGCGACCCACTCTTATTTTTCCGGGTTCCCGCGCCGCATCTGGCGTAAACGGGGGCCTCAATCCATGCAAGGAGCCTTGCGATGAGCATCAAGACCATTAACTCCACGCCGGCCGCCGACGGCTTCACCATGCCCGCCGAGTGGGCGCACCAGCAGGCCGTCTGGATGATCTGGCCGTTTCGCCCGGACAACTGGCGCGTAGCCGGTCGCTTCGCGCAAGAGACCTTCGCCAAGGTGGCGGATGCCATCGGTGGCGCCACCCCGGTCTTTATGGGGGTACCGGCCCAGTTTATGGAGCAGGCCCGCGCCATCATGCCCGCTCACGTCACTCTGGTCGAGATGAACAGCGATGACTGCTGGGCTCGCGATACCGGCCCGACCATCGTCACCAACGCGGCCGGCGAGTGCCGTGGGGTGGATTGGGGCTTCAACGCCTGGGGCGGTCACAAGGGCGGTCTCTACTACCCGTGGAATCAGGATGAGGAAGTGGCAGCCCAGATGCTGACCCAACACGGCATGGCTCGCTACGATGCGCCGCTGATTCTGGAAGGGGGCTCCATCCACGTTGATGGCGAAGGCACCTGCCTGACCACCGCCGAGTGCCTGCTCAACGAAAACCGCAACCCGCACCTGACCAAAGCGCAGATCGAAGCTCACCTGCGCGACTATCTGGGCGTCACCCGCTTTATCTGGCTGGACGAAGGCGTCTATATGGACGAAACCGACGGCCACATCGACAACATGTGCTGCTTCGTGCGTCCGGGTGAAGTGGCGCTGCACTGGACTGATGACCAGAACGATCCCCAGTACGCCCGCTCCGTGGCCGCCCTCAAGGTGCTGGAAGCGGCGGTGGATGCCAAGGGTCGCAAGCTGAAAGTGTGGAAGCTGCCCCAGCCGGGCCCGCTGTTCTGCACCGAAGAGGAGTCTGCCGGTGTCGAGAGCGGCAGCGGTGTGCCGCGCGAGGCAGAAGGCCGTCTGGCCGGTTCCTATGTGAACTTCCTGATCACCAACGATCGCATCGTCTACCCGCTGCTGGATGCCGCCACCGATGGCGAAGCCCAGCGCATTCTGGAAGAGATCTTCCCGGAGCACACCGTGATCGGCGTACCGGCTCGCGAGATCCTGCTGGGCGGTGGCAATATCCACTGTATTACCCAGCAGATCCCTTCAGGTCAGTAAACTGGTCGAAGAATGTAGAAATTCAAAACCCCACGCCGTGGGGTTTTCTCTCTTGATGGTGTGATGGTCGCAGGCGCTGATGCGGCGATCATCATGACAAACAGTCACCCTTTTACAGGAGATCCCCATGATCGAAGTGACCGAGGTTTCCATTGCCGAGCTGCGTGCCGCGCTCGAATCAGGCCGCACCACAGCAGTCGAACTGGTCAAGGCCTATCTGGCCCGTATCGAGGCCTACAACGGCCCCGAGACTGCCACCAAACTCAACGCCGTGGTGGTCGCCAATCCCGATGCGCTGAAAGAAGCCGAGGCTTCCGATGCCCGCCGCGCCCGTGGCGAGACCCTGAGCCCGCTCGACGGCATCCCCTACACCGCCAAAGACAGCTATCTGGTCAAGGGGCTGACCGCCGCCTCCGGCAGCCCGGCCTTCAAGGATCTGGTGGCCCAGCGCGATGCCTTTACCGTGGAACGGCTGCGCGCCGCCGGTGCCATCTGCCTTGGCAAAACCAATATGCCGCCGATGGCCAATGGCGGCATGCAGCGCGGCGTCTATGGCCGTGCCGAGAGCCCCTACAACGCGGACTACCTGACCGCGCCCTTTGCCTCCGGCTCCTCCAACGGTGCCGGTACTGCCACCGCCGCCAGTTTCGCTGCCTTTGGTCTGGCGGAAGAGACCTGGTCGAGCGGCCGGGGTCCTGCCTCCAACAACGGCCTGTGTGCCTACACCCCATCCCGTGGCGTGATTTCGGTGCGTGGCAACTGGCCGCTGACCCCGACCATGGACGTCGTCGTGCCCTATGCCCGCACCATGAATGATTTGCTGGAAGTGCTGGATGTGGTGGTCGCCGACGATGCCGACACTCGCGGTGATCTGTGGCGCATGCAGCCCTGGGTGCAACTGCCCAAGGCCTCCGAAGTGCGTCCGGCTTCCTATCTGGAGCTGGCTGCCAAGCCCGATGCCCTCAAGGGCAAGCGCCTCGGCGTGCCACGCATGTTTATCAACAAGGATGAACTGGCCGGCACCAGCGAGCACCCCGGCATCGGCGGCCCGACCGGTCAGCGTATCCATACCCGCGACTCCGTGATTGCCCTCTGGGAAGAGGCGCGCAAGGCGCTGGAAGCCGCGGGCGCAGAAGTCATCGAAGTGGACTTCCCGCTGGTCTCCAACTGCGAAGGGGACAGACCCGGCGCGCCGACCGTGTTCAATCGCGGCATCGTGAGCCCGGAGTTTCTCAATGACGAGCTGTGGGAGCTCTCCGGCTGGGCATTTGACGACTTCCTGCGCGCCAACGGCGATCCCAAGTTGAACAAACTTGAAGATGTCGATGGGCCGAAGATCTTCCCCCACGATCCGGGCACCCTGCCGAACCGCGAGGGCGATCTGGCGGCGGGCATGGACGAGTACGTCAAGATGGCCAAGCGCGGTCTCAAGCGTTTCGACGAGATTGCCTCTGTGCCGGACGGCCTGCGTGGTCTGGAGAAGACCCGCAAGCTGGATCTGGAAGAGTGGATGGACGGGCTCAAGCTCGACGCCGTGCTGTTCCCGACCGTCGCCGACGTCGCCCCGGCTGACGCGGACGTGAATCCGGCCTCCGCCGATATCGCCTGGAGCAACGGCATCTGGGTTGCCAACGGCAACCTCGCTATTCGCCACCTCGGCGTGCCGACCGTCACCGTCCCCATGGGCGTCATGACCGATATCGGTATGCCGGTGGGCCTGACCTTCGCCGGTCGCGCCTATGACGACAACAACCTGCTGCGCGTCGCCTCGGCCTTCGAGTCCACCGGCAGCAAGCGTATGGTGCCGCCGCGGACGCCGCCGTTGGGGTGATTGTTTTTGGTATTAAATAGCTAGGGTTCATGTACAGGATCTTTAGCGCCAACCAATTGAAATAGATATAAAAAAGGCTTCGTTTGTGATCTAATTTTATCGCCAAACAAAATCAACACGCGCGAAGCCTATGACCATTATTAATGCT
>NZ_JBLUXC010000027.1:0-53156 GCF_048276795.1 Aeromonas sp. PS2Canimalfood6 | reverse complement strand
TCAGGCCACTCTTGGCATCGACACCAATGTGGGCCTTCATGCCAAAGTGCCACTGATTGCCTTTCTTGGTCTGATGCATCTGCGGATCGCGTTGCTGCTCTTTGTTCTTGGTCGAGCTGGGTGCCTCAATGATGGTGGCATCGACCAAGGTGCCTTGAGTCATCATGACGCCTGCTTCGGCCAGCCAGCGATTGATGGTCTTGAACAATTGGCGGGCCAGTTGATGCTGCTCCAGCAGGTGGCGGAAATTCATGATGGTGGTGCGGTCCGGCAAGGCGCTATCCAGGGATAACCGGGCAAACAGACGCATGGAGGCGATTTCGTACAGAGCATCTTCCATCGCGCCATCGCTCAGGTTGTACCAATGCTGCATGCAGTGAATGCGTAGCATGGTTTCCAGCGGATAAGGTCGCCGGCCATTACCAGCCTTGGGATAAAACGGCTCGATGACTTCCACCATGTTTTGCCATGGCAGGATCTGCTCCATGCGGGACAAGAAAATCTCTTTTCTGGTCTGACGGTGCTTACTGCTGAATTCACTGTCGGCGAAGGTAAGTTGATGACTCATGATGAACCCTGCTCCATGGCTCCAGATGACAAACATGATCTCATATCAGGGACTTGTTCGCACCTTCCCTAGCCCCCCCTGCCCCACACCCGCCCCCCCATCAATACCAGCATCAATACAACCCCCGGCAGCCAGATCCAATAGAGCTCGGAGAGGATCACCGCTTCACCCCGGGCGGTGAGATAGGCCTCCAGCTTGAAGGGGGCGACCCGGATCATCTGCCAGGGGGCGAAGAAACGCTCGTCACGCCATGGCCAGAACCAACCTACCCCCTTGCCGCCGGTGGTGAGGGAATCGAGCAGGCTGTGGGAGAGCAAAGAGACCAGCAGAAACGCCCAGACGGTGGCAGCGCTCGCCCGAAATTGGCGGTGACCCAGCATGGCCAGGGTGGGCAGGGTGGGCAGGGCAAAGGCGAACAGCAGAGAGTGGGTAAAGCCGCGGTGGCCAAAGACATGGCCGTAGGCGACCCCCAGCTTGAAGGCGAGCACGTCGGCATCGGGCAGCATGGCGATGGCAACCCCCACCAGCAGCAGGCGCGGCGGAATAATCCGGCTGCCAAGCCCGAGCCCAAGGCAGAGGGGCACGGCCGCGTGGGTGACTATGGTGGGCATAGAATGAAGCTCCAACTGAAAACTGGTGCCTACCCTACCCCCGCTCGGTGAAGTGAACATGAAGTGCAATACTGCTCTGCAAGCGACATCCTCCCGGCCCCTCGGTCACCCCCAAGACCATCATTAACCACCTTTCTGTTCTAAAAAGTGAACCTCTCTACACTTTTATCTCGCAACCAGTACCAGGACCATAAAAAGTGCACCATCGTACACTTTTAATTGCTGTTTGCTCTTACCATGAGTTAAGGTGTAATAACCTACACTTTTTTTCGTGATCATGATGGCAGACGCATCGTTGCAAGCCGGCCCGAAAGAACTGGATCCCGCCTCCCTGGGGCTGGCGATCCGCGAGAGACGCAAGGCCGCCAGGATGACGCAGGAGGTGACGGCCTCACTGTGCGGCATCTCCAAGAAGACCCTGATCAAGATTGAAAAAGGGGGAGATGTCTACCTCTCGACCCTGCTGCAGGTGATGAAGGCGCTGGGGCTGCACTTGCAACTGGTGCAGGAAGTGGGCTCACAGGTAGCGAGCGGCAACAGCCAACCCGAGGTCGGTGATGATGAATGGTTCTGAGCGCCATCGGCTGGAACTTCGGCTGGGTAACCAGCTGATCGGCCATCTCGAGTATGACTCCAGCCAGGATGCGTTTCAGCTCGGCTATACACCTGAGTGGCAGGCGCGCGGATTCCCGCTCTCCCCCCCACTGGCGCTGGATGGATCGGCCAGCAGTGCCCAGATCCGGGCGTATCTCGGCAACTTGCTGCCTGAAAATCGCGGGCTGGACCATCTGATTGAGGCGCTCTCCGTTTCGCGCAGCAATCTCTTTGCCCTGATCCACGGCATCGGCCGCGATGTCTCCGGGGCGGTCACCTTTACCCTGCCCGCAGAGCCCGACGTCCCCACCCATTTTCGCCCCATCACCCCGGAAGAGCTGTTGCTGCGCCTCGAACAGCCCGAGATCTGGCCGCTGGAAGTCTGTGGTCGCCCCCGCCTCTCGGTTGCGGGCGTGCAGGCCAAGCTCAACCTGCTGCGACTCGAGGGGACGCTGGGATTTGGCGAGGGCGAGCTCTGTTCCACCCACCTCCTCAAGTTCGAGCACCATCCTCATCTGGTGATCAATGAGTTTGTGACCATGGGGCTGGCCGCACTGCTGGGCATGCCGGTGGCGCGGGTCGAACTGCACAGGGTCGGCCAAGGCGATAAGTCCCACCGAGGCTTGCTGGTGGAACGGTTCGATCGGCGCCTTGACGAGGATGGCGTGAGGGTGCGCCGTCGTCACATGATCGATGCCTGTCAGGGACTAGGGTTTCCCGTCGCCCGAAAATATGAACGCAACTTCGGTGACGGGCGGGACGTGGCCCATATTCGGGAAGGGGTGAGCCTGCCACGGCTGTTCAGTCTCAGCGCCCTCTGTGTCAATCCGGCGCAGGCCAGACTGGACATGCTGCAATGGCTGCTCTTCAACCTCTGCGTCAACAACCACGATGCCCACGGCAAGAACTACAGCTTCTTCGTATCAAAAGCAGGGCTGACGCCCACCCCCTGGTACGATCTGGTCAATGTGGGGCTTTACCCCGAGTTCAACCAGCATTTGGCCATGGCCATAGGCGACGAGTTTGCTCCCGAGGCGATCAACGCATGGCAGTTGCTGGAGATGGCCGAAGCATGCGAGCTGCCCAAACGCCTGTTGCAGCAGACCTTGCACAAGATGGCCAGCGACATACTGCATCAGCTTGATGCCGCCATCGCCCTAGTCGAGACAGACAATCCCGCCGAACTGGCTTATCTGGCGCGCTACCGAGACGACGTTGAGCGCCGTTGCCACCATTTTCAGGCGCAGGCGACGCTGTTGCCGGAGCTGCAACTGTAACCGGGCCTTGTCCACCCCCATGGGACGCAACCCAGCCTTGAGCCCATGGCGGGCATTGCCTACAATGACCCACTTTTTATCACTCTCAGGTCTATAAAATGAGCGACAACAAACCTGCACTGCCCGACCGTCTGGCGGCCAACCCGCGCAGCCCGCACCATGTGGCGGAGTGCTTCCAGCACGAGATCGGCATTCGCGTGAACGGCAAGGAGCGCACCAATGTCGAGGAGTACTGCATCAGCGAAGGTTGGGTGAAGATCCCCTCCCCCAAGGCCAAGGATCGCTACGGCAACCCCATGCTAATCACCGTCAAGGGTACCGTCGAGGCTTTCTACGCCTAAGCGGCCCTGACCGCGCGCCCCGCCGGGCCCGCCGCCATGCTGTTCAGAACACCGGCCTTGCGCCGGTGTTCTGCTGTTGAGGGCGGCCCAGGGTGACAGGCGCCTATCTTTCATTGCTCTCTGTTGCCTTCCTGTTTCTTCCTTTCCCTCCCTTTCTTTCGCCTTTTCCTTTTCATCTGGGCCCTGATCCGGCTGGCGAGCCACCTTTGGCATCCAGGCAGGGCGGCGCTCCTGTCATCCCTGCCGGTTTACCCAGGCCATCACCGCATCACTCACCCTCGGGAGCGCGACTTGCCGCCCTGCCAGCGTTGCAGCGCAGCCCCCGCCAGCACCAGCAGGATGCCGAGCAGATCGCTCGCGGCCAGCCGTCCGGCCAGGGCATCGAGCAGGGCGCCCCCCGCCAGCTGGCCCGTGACGATGAGCAGGGCGCAGGCCAGGGCGCCGATCCGGCCGATGGCCCAACTGCTGATGGCGACGAACAGCGCCCCCAGCACGCCGCCGAGCAGCAGCCAGGGATCGAGCCCGGCGAGCCGCTCCCAGGGTGCCCCTTTGAGGATGAGCAGGGCGCCGAGCAGCCCGAAGCCGAGCAGGTGGTTGGCAAGGGACGCCGTCATGGCGCCCCGGGCGCTGGCGAGGCGGCCATTGAGGGTGCGCGACAGGCTCACCGCCACGCCGTTCAGCAGTCCCAGCAGGATCAATAAGGTCATGGTGTCTCTCCTAATGCAGCACGATAAGCAGGGCGCCGGCCAGCACCAGCAGGGCGGCGAGCGCGTCCTTTCCCGAGGGGCGGCGGCGAGCCAGTCCGAGCCAGCCGAGGCCATCGCACAGGGCACCAAACAGCAGCTGGCCGAGCAGCAGCAGGGCCAGGGTGCCCGCCATGCCGAGGGGCGAGTTGAGGCACAGGGCCGCCAGCACCACGGTGAGCGCCCCCGGCAGACCGCCGAGCCAGGCCCATGGCGGGGCCGCCTCCGGCGTCGGGGGCCTTGGGGAGAGCCACCACAGGAGCCCGGCCACCAGGCTGCCGACCCCGTGGGCCAGCCAGCTCGCGAGCCAGGGGTCGGTGGCGCGGGACAGGGCGCCGTTCTGGGCGATCATCAGCGCCAGCAGCAGGCCGGCGGCGAAGGCGGCCAGGGCGCCCAGGGTCTGGCCAAGTGTCTGGCCGAGGGCGGGGCGGCCGGGGCCGCGGTCAACAAGCGGGGGGATCATGGGGTTGCTCCTTGGTTGAACTGACGAGCAGGGTAAATTGTTTTTGATTTGGGGATAATCTACCCTCCAGGAACAACATTGTTTCCATATCGAGAACAACATGAACCAGGAAGCCTTCGCCCTGCTCCCCGCCTTCGTCGCCGTGGTGGAGTCGGGCACCTTCTCCGGCGCCGCCCGTCAGCTCGGTCTCAGCAAGTCGGTGCTGAGCAAGAAGGTGAGCCAGCTCGAGCAGGCCCTCGGCTGCCAGCTCCTCTATCGCACCACCCGTTCCCTCACCCTCACCGAGGCGGGGGAGCGCTACTTCGAGACGGTGCGCCATGCAGTGCGCCTGGCCAGCGACGGGGAAGATGCCATCGGCGCCCTGCAATCGGCCCCCCGCGGCCTGCTGCGGGTGACGGTGCCCATGGTCTATGGCCGGCGTCACATCGCCCCCCTTGTCCCCGAGTTTCTCGCCCTTCACCCCGAGGTGCAGTTGCAGCTGGAGATGAGCGACGCCCGGCAGGATCTGGTGGCCGAGGGGTTCGACGTGGCGGTGCGCATCGGCGAGCTGGAGGATTCGAGCCTGGTCGCCCGCCGCCTCGCCCCCTGTCTCAGCACCCTGTGCGCCGCCCCCGCCTACCTGGCGCAGGCCGGCACGCCCCGCATCCCGGCGGATCTCGAGCGCCACAACTGCCTCTTCTACTCCCTGTTTCGCGGCGGCACCCAGTGGCGGCTGCACGGGCCCGAAGGAGAGGTGGCCATCACCCCCAGGGGCAATTTCGAGGTCAACAACAGCGATGCCATCCACACCGCGCTGCTGGCGGGGCTTGGCATCGGCAACATGCCGGACTTCATCGTGGCGCGGGATCTCGCCATCGGGCGGCTGGTGCCCGTCCTGCCAGACCATGCCCTGCCCGAGCACGGCATCTGGTGCGTCTATCCCAAGCGCCGCCACCTGCCCGCCAAGGTGGAGGCCTGGCTGGCCTTCCTGCAGGCGCGTCTGGGGCTGCGCTGAGGGGGGCATCGGGATAACCGGAACGGTTCACGTTTTTTTCATCGGGAAGGGAGTAGAGTAGGCAGCAAACCAAACATCTGTTTTTATTGGAAAAGCATTCAGGGGACGAGCCACGGCATCGCGCCCCGCACCCCACAGGGAGCCCCATGATGAAGAAAACCGCGATTGCCCTGACCCTCACCAGCCTGCTGACGCTGCCGCTCGTTGTCTCATCCGATGCCTGGGCCGCCCCGGTGCGCTCCCTGCAAAAGGAGCAGAATTACGAGCAGTTCATCAGCAAGCGCCAGGTGGTGGATCAGCTGCTGGCAGACGCCGCCCGCATCTTCCACTCCCCCGCCCGGGTCTCCGATGCGGGCTTCACCGCCAAGATGCCTAGCAACATGGAGCAGGTGACCACCCTGCTGCTGGAGGCCCACCAGCTCGAGCCCTATCGCACCGATCTGCTCATCTCGGCGGCCAACGCCCAGATCTACAACGGCAACGTGGACAGGGCCATCGCCCTGTTCGAGCAGGCCCTCACCGCCGCCCCGGACGATCTGGACATCAACACCTATCTGGCCACCTGGCAGCGCTTCAAGGGCAACCAGGCCAAATCCGATGGCTACCTCAAGCGGGTCGGCGAGCTCAATGCCGGTCGCACCGCCGACTTGCAGCGACTGTTCGCCACCGTGGACAGGGTGGTCGCCACCCCCCTCAAGGAGCGTCAGGGACGGGGCGAGAAGAAGGGGCGCCGCGCCATCGTCACCCTGGGCTATGCCCTCAATCCCGATGGCTCCATGCACGACATTCTGCTGGGACGCCTCGAGACCACCCGCGCCCTGGCCCAGGCCGATCCGACGGCCCTCGTCATCCTCACCGGCGGCGTGCCCCAGAACCGCCAGACCGAGGGCAAGCTGATGGCGGACTGGCTGGCGAAAAAGGGCATCGACCGCTCCCGTATCATCGAGGAGAACTACGCCACCAGCACGGTGGAGAACGCCCTCTACAGCGGCTATGCCCTCGCCCGCCATGAGATTGAGTTCGCTACCCTGGTGAGCTCGGCGAGCCATGTGCGCCGGGGCCAGACCCTGCTGGAAATCGCCTGTTGGCAGAGCGGCCCGGCGAACATCCGCATCGACAGCGTCGCCTACCCGGACAAGCCCCTCTCCGCTCTGGCCAAGGCAAGCCCGGAGGAGCTGCTTGGCATCTACCGGGACGCCCTGCGTACCTATGGCCTGTGGAGCTACCGCTCGGCCCCGCTGGTGGAGCGCTGATCCCCCGGCATGGCGCCCAGCAAAAAGCCCGCCGGCTGGCGGGCTTTTTCATCATCTGACGGGCCTGGGTGTTGCTATCGGCCCTTGCGCTCCGGCCACCTGGGTGACCCGATGGCCGGTCTCAGCCCTTGAGCTCCAGCCACAATGGTGAAGCCCTCCAAGACCAGGCGGGCTTTTGGCGCTGGCGGGGTATCAGCCCTTGAGCTCCAGCACGGTGGTGAAGCCTCCGAAAATCATGCGGGCACCATCAAACGGCATGGTCTGGTGCAGGGGATTGGCGGGGTCCATCCTGGGGTCCTGCATCATCTTGCCCATGGCGTCGTCCCGCACCGCCTTGCTCGGCCACTCCACCCAGGAGAAGACCACGGTTTCATCCTCCCTGGCCGCCACCGCCCGGTAAAAGTCGGTCTGCTTGCCGTGGGGCACATCGTCCCCCCAGCACTCCAGCACCCGGGTGGCGCCGTATTCGAGGAAGATGGGGTCAAACTGCCCCGCATGATCGATCAGGGCCTGCTTGTTGGCCGTCGGCACGGCGAGCACGAATCCGTCCACGTATGACATCAGAGGTTCCTCCAGTGAGTGAGGATCTCAGCATAGCAGCCGCCCATCAGCCCGCGCTCTGCGCCGCCCCGCGCAGCCAGCCATCACAACGAGACCAGCCGCTCCAGATCGCTGCGGGTCAGGCGCTTGCTGTCCACCTTCACGTAGAGGGAGTGCTCCTCGCGCACCAGCAGCACGTCGCTTACCCCCTCGCTGGCGCGGATCCGCTGCTCCAGGGCCGGGGTGGCCTCGACCCCTTCCGGCAGCACGATGCGCAGGCTGCTCACATAGGGGGGCTCGGCCATGGTGAGGCTCACCCCGAGCCAGGCGAGGGCCAGGGCGGCGCAACCGCCAAACACCAGGGGGCCGCCCCCCAGGCTGTAGAGCAGGCCGCCGAGACTGCCGCCGATGGCGACCCCGAGGAACTGACTGGTAGAGTAGACCCCCATGGCGGTGCCCTTGTAGCCCGGCGGGGACTCCTTGCTGATGAGAGACGGCAGCAGTGCCTCCATCACGTTGAAGCCGATGAAGAAGAGCTGCAACCCGGCGAGCAGACCCCACAGCTGCTGGCCGCTCTGCCAGAGCACCAGCTCGGCGGCCAGCATCACCACCACGCACCCGATGAAGACCCGCTTCATCTGGCGGTGCTTCTCGGCATAGATGATGAAGGGCACCACGCTCACGAAGGCGATCATCATGGTCACCAGATAGGCCTGCCACTGGCTGTCACGGGGCAGCCCGGCACGCTCCAGCAGGGGCGGCAGGGCCACGAAGCTCGACATCAGCAGGGTGTGGACGCAGAGGATGCCGAGGTTGAGTTTGAGCAGGCGAGGGTTGGTGAGCACGGTACGAAAGCTGCCTCGCACCATGGCGGACTCGCGATTTTGCAGGTGGGCCGCCGGGGTCGGCACCACCCAGAGCACCATGGCGATGGCGGCCAGGGCCAGCAGGGCGATGAGCCAGAAGAGGCCGGACAAGCCCAGGGCATGGGTGATGAGGGGGCCGGTCACCATGGCGATGGCGAAGGTGATGCCAAAGCTCACCCCGATGAAGGCCATCGCCTTGGTGCGATTCTGCTCCCGGGTGAGATCCGACAGGAGCGCCATGACGGCGGCGGAGATGGCGCCGCTCCCTTGCAGGGCGCGCCCGACGATGACCCCCCAGATGGCGTCGCTCAGGGCGGCGATGACGCTGCCAAGGGCAAACATCAGCAGGCCGCCAACGATGAGGGGCTTGCGCCCCACCTTGTCGGAGAGCAGGCCGAAGGGGATCTGGAACAGGGCCTGGGTCATGCCGTAGATGCCGATGGCAAGCCCGATGAGCGCCTCGGAGGCGCCCGCCAGGGACATGCCGTAGGTGGTCAGCACCGGCAGCACCATAAACATGCCGAGCATGCGCAGCGAGAAGACGGAGCCGAGCGCCCAGGTCGCGCGTCGCTCGCCCCTCGTCATGGTGAAATCATTCATGAGGGCCTCGATGAGTCAAAAAGAAGAGAGAAAGAAAGGGGTGACAGGCGCCCGGCCGCCCCGAAAAATCGGCGATGCCCCTCGCAGGGCGGCGCCCATAATAGCAGAGCCGGGAAGATTCCCGGCTCTGGATTTCATGCATTTCAGGGGTGCAGTTCACACTATCAGGGCAGCATGCTCACCAGTACCGGCGCTGCGTCCGGCTGGAAGTCCACCGACATCATCACGCTCAGGCAAGTAATGGTGACGATGGAGAACATGAACAGCTTGCGCGCCCAGAGGGAGTCGTCCACCGCCGCCTTGTAGCCCGACAGCGCCATCCCCAGCCACCAGACGCTCACCGCGGTGGCCACCACCAGATACTTGTACCCGGCGTAGCCGCCGAGGAACAGCATCAGGGTCGGCACCATGAACGCCAGGATGTAGAGGGTGATGTGGAGCTTGGCCACCGGGATCCCCTTCACCACCGGCAGCACCGGGATGTTGGCAGCCTGGTAGTCCTTGAAGCGGAAGATGGCGATCGCATAGGAGTGCGGCATCTGCCACAGGCTGAAGATCGCCAGCAGGATCAGGGCCCCCGAGTCGAACTGCCCGCTCACCGCGCAGTAGCCGATGACCGGCGGCGCGGCGCCGGAGAGGCTGCCGACCAGGGTGCCATAGACCGAGTGGCGCTTCATGTAGAGGCTGTAGACCCCCACATAAACCAGGAAGCCCAGCACCGCCAGCAAGGCGGCCAACGGATTGGCCGCAAAGTAGAGCAGTGCAATGCCCGCAACGCCCAGCGCCGTCGCATACCAGAGGGAGACACCGGGGGCGATGAGCCCCCGCACCAGGGCGCGGTTCTTGGTGCGCTCCATGATGCAGTCGATGTCCCGGTCGATGTAGTTGTTGAACACGCAACCGGAGGCCACCACCAGTGACACCCCCACCATGGTCAGGATGAACAGGGGCACATCCAGGCTCCCCTTCGAGGCCAGCAGGAATCCCCCGATAACCGAGATGAGGTTGCCGAAGATGATGCCCGGCTTGGTCACTTGCAGGTATTGCTTCATCATCATCAACCCGCTCAGTGAACCATCATGTTGATGTTGAGGTTGTACATGATCCACAGGGAACCCACGACCACGATGGCGATGATGAGCACGGTAAAGACCAGTGCCACCAGGTTCCAGCGCTCCTCGGAGGAGGTGTTCATGTGCAGGAAGTAGACCAGGTGTACGAAGATCTGCACCACCGCCATGGCCACCACGGTGCCGAGCACCACGGCGTGGGAGGCGGAGCCGTCCATCACCATCCAGAACGGCACGGCGGTCAGGATGAGTGACAGCACGAAGCCGATCATGTAGGACTTGACGCTGCCGTGGCTGGCGCCGTGATTGTCAACGGAATGACTCATTTACATGACCCCCATCAGATAGACCACGGTGAAGACGCAGATCCATACCACGTCGAGGAAGTGCCAGAACAGGCTCAGGCACATCAGGCGAGTGCGGTTGCGCTCGGTCAGCCCCTTCTTGGTGATCGACACCATCATCACGATGATCCAGACCAGGCCGCTGGTCACGTGGATACCATGGGTCCCCACCAGGGTGAAGAAGGCAGAGAGGAAGCCGCTGCGATCCGGGCCCGCCTCGTGCACGATCAGGTGATGGAACTCGTAGATTTCCATCGCGATGAAGCCGGCACCCAGCAGGAAGGTGACGAACAGCCAGGTGTTGACCGCCGCGACCTTGTTCTTGTTCATGGCCAGCATGCCGAACCCGAAGGTGATGGAGCTCAGCAGCAGCAGCATGGTTTCGGCGAACACGAACGGCAGTTCGAAGATGTCCTTGCCGGTGGGGCCACCGGCAGTGCCGTTGACCAGGACCGCATAGGTCGCGAACAGGGTCGCGAACAGGATGCAGTCACTCATCAGGTAGATCCAGAAACCGAATACCTTGGTGGCACCGGCATCGTGGTGCCCATCCTCATGGGCACCGTGAGAGTGATGTAGTACGTCAGTCGCCATGGAATTAAGCCACCTTGTTGATGTTGTCGAAATGCTGACCTTCGATGCGCTCGATCTCGTCAACCTGTACGTAGTAGTCCACATCGTCGTTGAAGCTGTGGATGATCCAGGTGGCGATCATGCCGATGAAGCCGGCGATGGCCATCCACCAGATGTGCCAGATCATGGCAAAGCCGAACACCACGCTGAAGGCGGCGATGATGACACCGGCACCGGAGTTCTTCGGCATGTGGATGGGGGCATACTGGGCAGGCTTCTTGTAAGCGCTGCCGTCAGCCTTGGCTTCCCAGAAGGCGTCCAGACCGGTGACCTTCGGCTCGATGGCGAAGTTGTAGAACGGCGGCGGAGAGGACGTCGCCCACTCCAGGGTACGGCCACCCCAGGGATCGCCGGTCAGGTCGCGGTTCTTCTCGCGGTCGCGGATGCTGACCACGATCTGGATGACCTGGCACAGCACGCCCAGGGCAATCAGACCGGCGCCGCAGGCGGCGACCACCAGCCAGCCGTGGAACTCGGGATCGATGTTCTGGCTGACACGACGGGTCATGCCCATGAAGCCCAGCACGTAGAGCGGCATGAAGGCCACGAAGAAGCCGGTGATCCAGCACCAGAAGGCACGCTTGCCCCAGACGTCATCCAGCTTGAAGCCGAACGCTTTCGGGAACCAGTAGGTGATACCGGCGAAGCAGCCGAACACCACGCCGCCGATGATGACGTTGTGGAAGTGGGCGATGAGGAACAGGCTGTTGTGCAGCACGAAGTTGGCGGCCGGCACGGAGAGCAGTACCCCGGTCATGCCACCCACGGTGAAGGTGATGATGAAGCCGACGGTCCACAGCATGGGCGAGGTGAACTCGATGCGACCGCGGTACATGGTGAACAGCCAGTTGAAGATCTTCACCCCGGTCGGGATGGAGATGATCATGGTGGTGATGCCGAAGAAGGCATTCACGTTGGCGCCGGACCCCATGGTGAAGAAGTGGTGCAGCCAGACGATGAACGACAGCACGGTGATCGCCACGGTTGCCCACACCAGGGAGGTGTAACCGAACAGCTTCTTCTTACAGAAGGTCGCCACCACTTCGGAGAAGATCCCGAACACCGGCAGCACCAGGATGTACACCTCGGGGTGACCCCAGGCCCAGATCAGGTTGATGTACATCATCATGTTGCCACCCATGTCATTGGTAAAGAAATGGGTACCCAGGTAGCGGTCTGCGGTGAGCAGGGCGATGGTGACGGTCAGGATCGGGAAGGAGGCGATGATCAGGATGTTGGCACACAGGGCGGTCCAGGTGAAGACCGGCAGGCGCATCATGGTCATGCCAGGGGCACGCATGCGGATGATGGTGGCGAAGAAGTTCACGCCGGTCAGCAGGGTCCCCAGACCCGAAATCTGCAGACTCCATATCCAGTAATCGACCCCGACCCCGGGACTGAACTCCAGCCCCGACAAGGGCGGATAGGCCAGCCAGCCGGTCTGGGCGAATTCACCGACCCCGAGGGAGACGTTGATCAGCACCACGGCCGCGGCGGTGAACCAGAAGCTCAGGTTGTTCAGGAAGGGGAAGGCCACGTCACGGGCACCGATTTGCAGCGGCACCACGATGTTCATCAGACCGATCACCAGCGGCATGGCCACGAAGAAGATCATGATGACGCCGTGGGCGGTGAAAATCTGGTCGTAGTGATGGGCGTTCAGGTAGCCTTCGCCACCCCCGGAGGCGATGACCTGCTGGCCACGCATCAGCACGGCGTCGGCAAAGCCACGCAGCAGCATGACCATGCCCAGAATGAGATACATGATACCGAGGCGTTTGTGGTCGACCGAGGTCAGCCACTCTTTCCACAGATATTGCCACTTGCCGTAGTAAGTGATGAGACCGGCGATGGCCAGGCCCCCCAGAATGATACCGGCTATCGTGACCATGATGATGGGTTCATGGTACGGAATAGCCTCGAGTGTCAATTTTCCAAACATCGATTATTCCTCGGATCCTGCTTTCACACTCTTGTCGGCCGACATGGCCATGTGTCCGGCATGGGCGTCATGGTTCATGGCCTGGTTCTCCATGGCGTCCTCTTGCGAGGCCTCATGGTTCATCCCTTCATGGTCCATGGCACCCGCTTTCGGGGCGGCGTCATGGTTCATGGCCTCGTGGTTCATGCCCTCGTGATCCGCGGAGCCCGCAGCCGGGGTGGCGTGACCACCATGGGACATGCCGCCCATGAACTTGTTGATGATGTTGACGAACAGCTTGGGATCGGCGCTGGCGAAGTACTCCACCGGGTGGTTTTCGCTCTTCTTGGCCAGGGCATTGAACTCATCCATGGTGCTCAGGGCCTTGGAAGAGGCCTTCACCTTGGCTACCCAGGCGTCGAAACCGGCTTGATCCTGGGTCGCGATGGCCTTGAACTTCATGCCGGAGAAACCGGCACCGCTGTAACCGCCGGAGATGCCCTTGTACTCGCCCGCTTCGTTGGCGATCAGGTGCAGCTTGGTCTGCATGCCCGCCATGGCGTAGATCTGGCCGCCCAGTTGCGGGATGAAGAAGGAGTTCATCACGGTGTCGGAGGTCACCCGGAAGTTGACCGGGGTGTTGACCGGGAAGGCCAGCTCGTTGACCGACGCAATGCCCAGCTCCGGATAGACGAACAACCACTTCCAGTCCAGGGAAATGACATCCACCTGAACCGGTTTGACGTCCGATTCCAGCGGCTTGTAAGGGTCGAGGGAGTGGGAAGTTTTCCAGGTGATCACCGCCAGGATGACGATGATGATGACGGGTACAGTCCAGACGACTGCCTCAATCTTGTTGGAGTGGGCCCAGTCCGGCGCATAGGTGGCACTGGTGTTGGACGCCCGGTATTTGTAGGCGAACGCCACCGCCATGACAATCACGGGCACCACCACGATCAGCATCAAGCCGAGTGCGGTGAGTATCAGTGACTTCTGCTCCATACCGACCTGCCCCTTGGGGCTCATCAGTGCCATGTCGCAGCCACTCAGCAAGCTGGCGGTCGCGAGCAGCAGCAAAGCGCCCAAGCCCCTCTTCACATCAAAGAGTCTCATGCAATGTCCTCATCTTTTGAAGGCTTATTGGTATAAAAAAATGCAGCATTTTATTGCATCAGACCGGCATGTGAACAACATGAAAAATTAATCCCAAAAATGTTCAAAAGGTGATGGAAAGCGGTATCAGATGTTAATCCCTTGACAATGACCAATTTATTCAAGTTACACCGCGGCAATTCATCTTCCGTTAATCTCTCGCGCCACCAAAAGTGACCACCAATTAACCAAAAAGATCCATCTGGTCTGTTTTTAACCCGCCATTGCGATCAAAAAAGAGCCATACAGCCCCTTTTCGACTCACAGGTCATTTCTCCACACCTTGATCTGGATGGGTATTTTTCGGGGAAGATTAAAAAAATAATTAATCAAACGAATGTATGATTAACTTCCCGCCCCCCGACAACGGTCGCAACCCCTGGCGCCAGAAGGCACACTTCGTAACAAAACGGGCCCTTGTGCGGGCCCGTTGACAATCGTTTTCTCTCCCTCCCTCGAGGTCCGGTGTCAGGAGTGATCGTGTTCCATCCGGGTCGCCACGGCGATCCGGTTCCAGGCGTTGATGGTGACCACCTGCATCAGACACTGGGCCAGCAGGGTTTCCCCCAGTTGGGCCAGCGCCGCCTCATAGGTCTGCGCCGTGAGCCCCTTGTCGGCGATCAGGGTCACCTCGTCGGTCAGGGCCAGCACCGCCCGCTCCCGGGCGTCGAACAGCGGCGACTCCTGCCAGGCGGCCAGCGCCAGCAGACGCTGGGCGCTCTCCCCGTGCTTCATCGCCACGTCGGCGTGCATCTCGATGCAGTAGGCGCAGCCGTTGATCATGGAGGCGCGCAACTTGATGAGCTCCTTGAGCGACAGGGGAATGTCGGTGCCCCCGAGGTAGGACTCGAGGCCCATCATGGCCGAGACGGCGGCGGGCACCTGGTTGGCGAGCTGGATACGGTGTGACATGGCAAGACTCCTGTGATGGACCCCGGATGGGGCGGTGAGCTGATTGTTCACTTTTTCATTTTTGATTAGAATATCGTCATAACCTGCAACAGTTTTGCGTTTATCGCAAAGGTGAATCCATGCTGGATCGCATCCGCATCCTGGCCCAGGTGGTGGAATCGGGCAGTTTCTCCCGTGCCGCCCGCGCCCTCAACCAGGCCCCCTCCTCCGTGACCCGTGCCATCGACGCCCTGGAGCAGCAGCTCGGGATCCCGCTCTTCAAGCGCAGCACCCGCCAACTGGTGCTGACCGAGCAGGGCGCCTATTTTCTCGCCCGCTCCCTGCCCCTGCTGGAGGAGGCGGATCAGCTGGTGCAATCCCTGCAACCCCTCTCGGTGGCGCCAGAGGGGCCGCTGCGGGTCTCGGTGTTCGAGAGCTTCGGCGCGTCCTGGCTCTCTCCCCGCCTGCCCGACTTCCTCACCCGCTACCCCGGGGTGCGCCTGGAGGTTGCGCTGGACAACCGCATGGTGGATCTCGATGCCGAGAACGTGGACGTGGCGGTGCGCATCGGCAAGCCCGCCGACAGCAGCTTGCACACTCGCCATCTGCTCACCAACCGCTCGCTGCTGGTCGCCTCCCCCGCCTATCTGGCCCGCCATGGCGAACCCGCCCATCCCGCCGAGCTGGCCCACCACAACTGCCTCATTCGCGGCCATGGGCGCCAACGCCAGCACTGGTACTTCCAGCAGGGCACGGAGCGCGAGAAGGTGGCGGTGCAGGGCAACCTCGCCTCGGTCGGGGGCACGCCCCTGCTCTGCGCCGCCCTCGCGGGGTGCGGCGTGCTGCTGCTGTCGAGCTGGATGGTGCAGCAAAGCATCGATGAGGGCACCCTGCTGCCGCTGCTGCCAGAGTGGCTCGCCTCCCCCTGCGAGGATCGCCAGGACGAGATCCACGCGGTGTTTCGTGGCGGCCGCTTCCTCAAACCCCAGACCCGCGCCTTCATCGACTTTCTGGTCGAGGCGATCAGGCCCCTGCAAGGGCCGCGCTGACCGCAACAGGGCCTCCTGGCGAAGCGCTGAAAACGCAGACGCCGGGCACAGGGCCCGGCGTCTGGAAATGAGGGTCGCCACGGCGACCGCTCAGCGTGATTTTCGCCCGTCAGGGCTCGGAGAGAGCCCCCGGTAATCCCCGTAGGGGAAGATGTTGCGCAGGCGCTGGGCCACGGGCTCGGGGATGGAGCGGGAGAAGACCAGCCTCACCCCGTTGCCGTCCCGCAGGCCCAGGATGCGTCCGCGCACCGGCTCATGGTGCAGGATCTGGGTCGCCTGGGTCACAAAGCGCGGCGGCACCGAGCCACGCTTCACCACCACCTTGCCCGGCGCGAGCCGGACCTCGAACAGGGCGCCGCGCCCCAGCGTCATCAACCACCCGATCAGGGCTATCGCCACCAACAGAGACAACCAGGCCATTGCGTCTTCCTCCCGTCAACCCGATGTTCGCCAGTATAACCGGGGGCGCCTCACCATGACCCGGCCGCCATCACGCTTTCACTCACTGCCGGGCCTTATCGGCGCCCCTTGCCCCAGGCCACCAGGGTATCCCGATAGAGGGCGAGCAAGGCCTGATCCCGCACCGCGACCCCGACCTGCTGGGCCGGGCAGTCGGCCCACTCGTCATGGGGATGGCGGGTGTCGTCAAACTTCTGCAGGGTATGGCCGATGGCGGGCCCCTCGGTGATGACCCGCACCGGCCCCTTGCGCAGGGTGAACAGCGCAGGATCGATCACATAGGCGATGGCGGAGGGATCGTGCACATGGCACCCCGCCATGCCAATGCGCTCGGAATAGAAGCGCAGGTAGAAGCGGCTGACATCCCACAGGAAGCGGCCCGGCTCCCCCGCATCATCCCGCAGGGCATCCAGATAGTCGGCGGTGAAGATGCTCTGCTGGGTGACGTCGAGCCCGATGATCACCAGGGGCCAGGGGGCGGTGAAGACCCGGTCCGCCGCATCGGGATCGTCGTGGATATTGGCCTCGGCATAGGGGGTCACGTTGCCGCGATGGCCGTTGACGCCAAAGGCGCCGCCCATCACGACCACTTCTTTCACCAGGGCGGCTACCTCGGGGGCCGCCTCGAGCGCCAGCGCCAGGTTGGTGAGGGGCCCGATGGTCACCAGGGTGATCTCGCCGGGATGGGCCTTCACCGTCTCGACGATGTATTGCCAGGCCGGGCGGGGATCCGGGCTGAGGGTCACCTCCCCCGCCTGGACGTCGCCAAAGCCACTCGGGCCGTGCACCACTGTCGTCGGCCCCACGGGCTCGCGCAGCAGCGGCGCGGCGGCGCCCCGGGCCACGTCCGCCTTCATGCCATATTTTTGCTTGAGCCAGAGGGCGTTGCGGGTGCCGTTTTCGATGGTGGCATTGCCAAACACCGTGGTGATGGCGAGCAGGTCAATGGCGGGGTGCGCCTCGGCAAACAGAATGGCCATGGCATCGTCGATGCCGGGATCGGTATCCAGAATGATCTTGTGGGTCATGGGTCCTCCGTGAAACGAGCTGCCAGTGTAGCGGGCCGTCGCCGCTTTGACAGCACCGGGATCACAACCTCGGGGTTTCCTTTGCATCAGGCATGCTGGCGGGACCACTCGCCCTTTGAGTCAGGGCAGGGTCACTCGGAAGGGGCGACCACGGCCTCCTCTCCCCTGGCGGTGCGTTTCAGTTGCCCCATGAATTGCTTGAAATGGGGGAGAAACCCCTTGAACAACTCCTCTTTGCGATGCTGCATCATGACTTCGCCAAACAGCTTCAACCCGACGATAAACGCCTGATGTTCCTGCTCCGACATGGCCAGCTTCCCCTTGCTGAGCGCCAGGATGGCAAAGATGTCGTCGTGATTCTGGCAGTCGAACTGCAACGGGGGCACCTCGCGGTCCAGCGCCTGGACCTGTACACGATAAGTGTGTGGCATCTTTCATCTCCTCTCGGGCTGGGCTTTTGCCCATATGGTTGATAAAATCAATTAAACCCTTTTAAGTTGACTTTATCAACCATGAAGTTATCAAACCACCTCTTCCGGATCCTCGATCAGTACAAAATCGCCATGACGCAGCATTTCCGGGCACAGCAGATCGCCCTTAGCCCACTCCATTACAAGGTGCTGCAACTGATCCATGCGCTGGATCCCGCCACGCCGCAGCTCATCGCGCAGCGGTCGGGCCGCGACAAGGCGCAGGTGACGCGCCTGCTGCAGGAGATGGAGAAACAGGGGCTCATCGAGAAGCGGCCCCATCCCACTGACAGACGCAGCATCTGTCTGGCCTTGACCCCGCTGGCCTGCGAGCGGGTCAACCAGGGGGAGCAGCAGGCCGCACGGCTCGACGAACGGCTGTGTTCTCTGCTGACGCCGGCGGAGATAGCGCAGTTGCAGCAACTGCTGGACAAGATAGAAAAAGGGCTTGAGTCGACCGATTAGGGTCAGCGTCAGGGGGTCCGCTGCCTGATTTGTGGTCAACCAGCGCGGCCTGCGCTGGCGGCGCCTTGTGAGCCACTCCCGGAGATGGTATCACTGGCCCCACTCTCCCCTTCCCGCCGAGGCGCCATCGTGATCACCCTGATTAAAGAGTCCGACCAGTTGAAAATGCCCTGGAAGAACAGGCAGGGCACCACGGCCCAGATCCTGATCTCCCCCCCTGGTTCGACCCTGGACAAGCTCGACTTTGACTACCGGCTGAGCTCGGCCCCCATCAAGGAAGCGGGGAGTTTCTCCCGCTTTCCCGGCTACCAGCGCATCCTGCTGCCCGTCAGCGGTGCCGGTTTCGTGCTCAACGGCCACCCCTACGCCACCTTCGAGGCGGCCCACTTCAGCGGGGATGACGAGACCCGTTGCGAGCTGCTGAAAAAAGAGGTGACGGATCTCGGGCTCATCTACCACCCGGCGCGCATCAGTGCCAACGTGCGGGTGCTGAACCTGCCCTTCCCCCTCAGCCTCACCCTGGAGGCGGACAAGTGCTACCTCTGCCACCTGCTGGAGGGCCAGCTCACCGTGCAGGGACAGCAGGTCGCACCGGGCGAGACCCTGGTGGTGCAGGGGGAGGAGAGCATCCGCTTCGAGTGCGGCAAGAAGACCACCCTCGCCTTCTTTACCCTGCAGCCCAAGCAAGCCGCCGTTTAACGCCGGGGGGCACGGCCCCCGCTGTCGAGGCAGGCCTGCATGGTGTCATAGGGGGTATAGTGCCTGGTGCGGCTGTAGTAGGTGCTGCCCTTGGGGTGACAGATGCCGCTCCGGCTCTTCTTCACCGGGGGCTCGGCGGCCAGCGCCATGGCACACAACAGCATAAGGCAACAGCCAAGCATCCATTTCACTGCGTTCATTCTCTCTTTTCCGAAGGGGCGTAGGCGGGCCACTGGCCCATTTGCGGCCTATTCTACGCCGGTCATCTCCTTGCCACCCCAGACCAGATCATGAAAGCACCGCGACGCAGCGCAAGCGAAGACAAAAAAGCCGGGACACTCCCGGCTTTTGCTTGTACTGGCGGCGACACTGTCCTTGGCACTACCCCACCTTGAAGCTGCCCTTCATCAGGGCGAAGTGGCCCGGGAAGGAGCAGAAGAAGGTGAGATCCTTGCCCGCCAGGCCGTCGGTCTTGAAGGTGACGCTGGTGCTCTCGCCGCCCCCCACCAACTTGGTGTGGGCCAGGATCCTGGGGTCATCCTTGGGCAGGTAGTCGTGATCGACCCCGGCGCTCATGCCGGCGGTGGCGATAGCCTGATAGTCGGCGGTGTTGGCCAGCACCCAGTTGTGGCCCATGTTGGCCACCGGCAGCTTGCCCGTGTGATTGAGGGTCACCGTCACCTCCTTGCAGGTGGCCGGCACGCTCATCGCCGTCTGGTTGAACTGCATGGCGTCATTGCCTTCGATCACCAGTGCGCACTCGTCGGCCAGGACCGGGGTGGCAAGGGAGCCAAGAAGCAGCAGGGTTAACACCTTTTTCATCACGTTCTCCTTTGATTGACGAAGGATGACAGCACAGGCATCTCGCCCCCGTGGGTGCGACCCGCAAAGATGCTGTCAGGATCGATCTTCATTGTATTCAAATGTCACCGAAGGACGACCGCTTTTGGGCCAGCCTGCGGGCCCGGTCACTTCTTTTCTCCCGACCCCGGGCCCAAAGCGGGTTGATCAAATTCCCCTCCGGCTTAATTATTTGCGGCCATCCCGCCCACGGCCACTCGCCAACACCACAGCCGTTGGCTAAGCTGCTCCCCCGTCGATGACTCCCGCGAGAATGAGAGATGAAGTTCCCCTTTGCGCCTGCGCTGGCGCGCACCCTGCTGCTCTCCCTGATCCTGCTGCTTGGCGCCTGCCAGCCGGCCCCGACCCAGACCCGCATCCAGGGCAACACCATGGGCACCTATTATGCGGTGACCCTGAGCGACCCCTTCCCCGGCGGACAGGGGGCATTGCAACAGGAGGTGGAGGCGCTGCTGGCACGCCTGAACAAGGAGATCTCCACCTATGATCCGGGCTCCCTCATCTCCCGCTTCAATCAGGGAACGGGGCAGCACCCCCAGGTCATCCCGGCCACCATGGCGAAGATTGTGCAACAGGGCATTGACGCCGGGCACCTCACCCGGGGGGTTCTCGATGTCACCGTGGGGCCCCTGGTCAATCTGTGGGGATTCGGGCCGGACAAGCGCCCGGTCAGGCGGCCCGGCGCAGAGCAGATCGCCAAGGCGCGGGAGCGGGTCGGCATCGACAAGCTCACCCTGACCCCCGAGGGGGATCACTTCCTGCTCGGCAAGGCCATCCCAGACCTCTATCTGGATCTCTCCACCCTGGGCGAGGGGGCGGCCTCCGACGAGATAGCCGGGCTGCTGGAGCAAAAAGGGGTCCACAACTACCTCATCGAAGTGGCCGGGGCGGTGCGCAGCAAGGGGCACAACGACAAGGGCAATCCCTGGCGAGTGGCCATCGTCGAGCCCTCGGACAGACCGGGCGCCATCGAGGACGTGGTGACCCCGAGCGGCATGGCGGTGAGCACCGCCGGCAGCTATCGCAACTATTACGAGCTCGACGGCAAGCGCTACTCCCACATCATCGATCCTGCCACCGGCGAGCCCGTGACCCACAAGCTGGTCTCCGCCACCGTCATCACCCCCACGGCCCTGGAGGCCGATGCCCTCGACACCGCCCTCATGGTGATGGGCCCCGAGCGGGCGATGGCCTTTGCCAGGGAGCACAAGCTGGCGGTCTATCTCATCGAGAAGACCGCCACGGGCTTTGCCGCCAGACACACCCCCGAGTTTGCTCCCTATCTGGTGCGCAAGCAGCCCTGAATGACGAGGCCCCGCAGTGCGGGGCCTCGTTCACTGACCGCCTATTCGATGGGGATGCGGTGGGGCACGGGGCTGGCCGCCTGCTTGGGCAGGCGCAGGGTGAGGATGCCGTTGTCAAAGCGGGCGCTTACCTGCTCTGGCGACACCTCTACCGGCAGCTCGACGCTGCGCGACACGCTGCCATAGTAGCGCTCGCTGCGCAGGGCCCGTTCATCCTTGTTCTGGCTGTCAAACTGGCGGATCTCTGCCTTCAGGGTCACCAGCTTGCCGTGCACGTCCACGTGGATGTCCTCCTTCGCCACCCCGGGCAATTCCGCCTGCAGCAGGTAGTCATCCCCGCTCTCCCGCAGATCCAGCTTGATCTGGCCGGGCAACGGGTCCCCGTGCAGGGGGCGGATGTAGAAGCCGGAGGCCATGTCGTGGAACAGGTCATCAAACAGGCTGGTGCGACTCGGTAGCAAACTCATCTGATCCCTCCTTGTGAGCGGGCAAGGGAGCAGACGGGCACCCTGCCCCCTGCCGCCTCCCGCATGCTGACGCTCTTCAAGTCTAAAAACCGGGACAGCGCCTGCCAGTGCCAACTCGCTTTCCCTTGACCAGGATCAAAGGCAAGACACCCTTTTTTTCACCCAAGGTCTGCGGGAAAAACCGGGGGGCCTCCCCATGTGCAATTGCCTGCCTGCGGACTTTGGTGGCACACTTCTCCCACCAGCCCGTAGCGCCTTGATGCCAGACAGATGCAGACACCGGACTCCGTACCCGAGAAGAAACCCCAGCCCAAGCCCAAGCGCATCCTGCTGGTCAACGAACAGCGTTCCTTCCAGATGATGATGAAGGCGATGCTGATCAACATCGGTATCAACCGCATCACCTACACCAACTCCGCCGACGAGGCGCGCCGCCGCTGCCAGAAAGAGAGCTTCGACATCTATCTGCTCGACTATGAGCTGGGGGCGGGCGAGAACGGCCGCCAGTTGCTGGAAAGCCTGCGGGATCAGCAACTCATTCCGCCCCAAAGCGTGGTGATCATGGTCAGCAGCGACGGCTCCCGCGCCATGGTGCTGAGCGCGCTGGAAGCCGAGCCCGACGAATACCTGATGAAGCCCTTCTCCCAGGAGCAGTTCTCGTTTCGCCTCAAACGCGCCCTCGCCCGTCGCCAGGCACTGGAGAGCGTCTTCAGCGCCCTCACCCGGGACGATCTGCCCGCCCTGGTGGAGGCCTGTGCCAAACAGGCGGACGCGGTGCCCCGCTTTGCCAACTTCTGCCGCTGCCTGCAGGCCGACACCCAGCTCAAGCTGGGCCAGGCCAAGGAGGCCCGCAGCCTGATGCGCCAGCTGCTGGCGGGGCAGGAGAACAGCTGGGCTCGCCTCACCCTGGGCAAGGCGTGCCATACCCTGGGTCTGCACGAGGAGGCGGTGAGCCACCTGCAAGCCACCCTGAAACACACCCCCCTGATGGTGGAGGCTTACCTCTGGCTCGCGGAGTCCCTGCTGGCGCTGGGCAATGACGAGCAGGCCCAGCAGGAGCTGCGCCGGGCGGTGGACATCTCTCCCCAGTCGGTGCAGCTCTCCCGCCGTCTGGCGGAGGTGTGCCTGCAACGGCACGACTACGCCCAGGCCAAGGACGTGCTGCTCGCCCTCATCGACTTGTCGCGCAACTCGATCCACCGCACGCCGCATTATCTCGGGGCCTATATCCAGACCCTCACCTTGTACGCCCTCAACAGCAACGACGGCTACCACATCGCCAACCTGCAAAAGCAGGTGAACTCCGCCCTGTCGCGCATCCGCGACTCCCTGATGATGTCGGAGTTCAACTACCCGGTGTTCGAGCAGATCTGCCAGGCCCGGGTGCGCATCGCTCTGGGGGAGCTGCTCAAGGGCAAGAAGATGCTCTATCGCGCCAACCAGAACTGGCTGGACGAGCCCGCCACCATGCCTCCGGCTCTCCTTGGCGAGACCATACTCGCCCTCTATCAGCTCGGGGAGTTCGAGTACGCCGAGAGCCTGCAACCCCTGCTGGCGGAGGATGAGGATCGGCTGCTCACCACCTGCATCCAGGTGACCCGGGATGACAAGACGGTGCAGGAGCGGCGCCAGCGCTATCAGCAGCTCAACGATCTGGGCATCAAGGCCTATCAGGCCGGGGAGCTGGAGCAGGCCCTAGGCCACTTTCGCGAGGCCCTGCGCGGGCGCCCGCCAATACCGGCGCCGCCCTCAACAAGATCCAGGTGCTGCTGCAACTCATGCAGAAGAACCGCAAGAGCCCGGAGTTTGGCGCCGAGTGCAAGGAGACCCTGGAGGTGCTGGAGGGCATCCCCCTCAACCCCGCCCAGCAGGAACGTTTTCGCAAGCTGCGCCAGGAATATCATCAGCACAGCTGATATCCCCCCTCCTCCCCTCACCTATGCTGATACTGACTCAGGGAAGGGAGGGGCAACACCATGGCAATGTGCCGATACCTGGTGGCCGATGGCCGCCACTGCACCGAAGAGGCAGGGGATCATGATCTCTGCCGCTGGCACGACCCCGCTGCGGCCCACAACACCCCTGATACCGCCGAGGCGCTGGAGCGCTATGTGCGCCAGGGAGGCCTGTGCCACGGCCTGCAACTGGCCCGCGCCGAGCTGGCGGATCTCAACCTGGTGAACAGGCAGGGTCCGGAGGGATTCTTGCTGGAGCAGTGCAACCTCTATCGCGCCAACCTGCGAGGTGCCCATCTCTACGGCATTCGCATCAAGGGCGGCAGCCTGATGAAGGCCGATCTGAGCGAAGCGAACCTCCACTGCGCCACCCTCGACGACGTCAACCTGCTCGGCATCCGCTGGAAGAACACCCGCCTCGACAACCTGGAGACGGGCAAGCGACTGATGCAGGACAGAAAGGGGCGCCGCGAGCGGGACCCGGCGCAGGCCCGCGTCTGGTTCAAGGAGGCGGAGGAGGCCTACCGAGATCTGCGCAAGGCCTCGGAGGCCCAGGGCATCTTCACCATGTCCGGTCGCTACATCCAGCAGGAGCTCACCATGCGCCGCCTGCAGATGCCGTTCTGGTCCTACCGCCGCTTCGCCTCCTGGATAGTGGATCTCTTCTGCGGTTACGGCGAGGCCCCCATGCGGGTGGTGCTCTTCTCCCTGCTGCTCATCGTCATCTGCAGCATTTTTTACTTCTTCTGCGGCCTCAACTTCGCGGGCACCCACCTCATCTATCGCCCGGACGCTCCTCTGGAGCAGAACGCCATCTTCCTGATGGAGTGCCTCTACTACAGCGTGGTGACCTTCACCACGCTGGGGTATGGGGACTTCACCCCGGTGGGGTTGTCGCGGATCTTCGCCGCCTTCGAAGCCTTTACCGGCAGCTTCACGCTTGCACTGTTCGTGGTGGTGTTTGTCAAGAAGATGACCCGCTAGAAACCTGTCCACGATCTTGCTGGGAAGCCGCTTCCAAGGCTCATGTGCTGCTCGCTTATGTGTCGCCAGGCGCTTCCATGTATACATATGCACTCAGGCTCCTCTGCTGCGCGTCACCTTGCTGACAGACTCTCGCGACAGATCGTGAACAGATTACCGAGCCGCTGCGCCAGTCACAGCCCCCGAACTTGCATCCATCGCGGATTCCTAGTCCAATAAGCGACGAACAAAAACGACATGAGCACCCCGAACATGAAGATCATCTCTTTCAATATCAATGGCCTGCGCGCCCGTCTTCATCAGTTGCAAGCCCTTATCGACAAGCACCAGCCGGATGTGATCGGCCTGCAGGAGATCAAGGTCCACGACGAGGCCTTCCCGGTGGCGGACGTGGAGGCCATGGGCTATCACGTGGAATTCCACGGCCAGAAGGGTCACTACGGGGTGGCCATCATGAGCAAGCAGAAGCCGCTCAAGGTGCAAAAAGGCTTTCCCACCGATGAGGAAGACGCCCAGCGCCGCATGATCATGGCCGACTTTAAGCGGGAAGATGGCTCCATCATCACAGTGATGAACGGCTATTTCCCGCAAGGGGAGAGCCTGGATCACGAGACCAAGTTCCCGGCCAAGCAGAAGTTCTATGAAGACCTGCAGCACTACCTCGAGACCCACCACAGCCCAGACGATCAGATAGCGCTGATCGGGGATATGAACATCTCCCCCACGGATCTCGACATCGGCATCGGCGAGGCGAATCGCAAGCGCTGGCTGCGGGATGGCAAGTGCTCCTTCCTGCCCATCGAGCGGGAGTGGATGGAACGGCTCAAGGGGTTCGGCCTGACCGACACCTTCCGCGCCGCCAACCCCACCGAGTGCGAGCGCTTCTCCTGGTTCGACTACCGCTCCAGGGGCTTTGACGAGAACCGGGGTCTGCGCATCGACCTCATCATGGCCTCCGACGCCCTCAAGGACAAGGTGACCGAGACCGGCATCGACTATGAGCTGCGCGGCATCGACAAGCCCTCCGATCACGCCCCCATCTGGACCTGCTTCGCCTGATCCCGGCCGTCGGGCTGCCCTGTCACTCCTGACCCTGAGCCCCCGCCACGCGGGGGCCTCTTCGTCAGCCAATCCGGCATTTCTTAATCCATATCAACTCTTTGGCAGATGGTACAGGGCGAACCTTGACCTTCTCCTATAGGTAAGGTTTACATTCATCCCATACGTCACAGGGAACCTGCACCATGTTGTCATCGAGATTGCCTACAGCGCTCATCGCCCGGCTATTGCTGGCGCTGGTGCTCGTCTGCAATCTCACCCTGTGCATCGGCTGGCATGGGGTGGCCACCGCCTTTCCGGGCGACGCATCCGGTCCCATCCTGACCCCGCCACAGCCCTCCCTGTCTCATGGGCTGCACCAGAGCGGGCCGGTACGGCACGCCGCCATGACCCCTGACCAGATCGACACCGCCTCCCTCTCCTGCCATTCGGGCACACTGAATGCGGGGACCCTGCCGGGGGATGAGTGTCAGATGCAGCCCGGCTTATCCGGCGCCGCCAGTGCGCCCCCCCTGCTCGGCATGCTGCTGTCACTGCTGTTGCTGCCCCTGCTGTTGCTCCCCTCTTCGTGGAGTATCGGCCCCCTGCTGGACAACTGGTTGCGGGATCCCTTCCTGCGCCTGCGTGGTACCCATCCCCCTTCCTGGCCCAGACGGCATCTGATGTTGTCCGTGCTGCGCCATTAGAAACCGCTTCTCCCGTTAGCCCGGGCGATGGTTCGCCATTGCAACAAGTGCCGTGCACCGGCCGACTCGTCGGCAGTGCTCCGTTTGCCGCCCAACCCGTTCGCTGTGATTCGAGTGTTGCGTGACGCAGGTGCGTGAATAACGCCTCTGCCCCGCCCCTGGACACGACGCTCATGCAGGAACCCGGTCAGGCGGCCTGATAGAAGAGAAGATGTAACCATGTCATCAGCCAAGATTTTCGCCGTTGCCGGCGCCCGCGCCTCCCGTTCGACTCGTGCCGGAGGCCTGCGATGAACAAGACCCTGATCCTGTCGACTCTGATGCTCGTCCTCGGGGCTGGCGGCGGTTACTGGGCCGCCACCAAGATGGGCGGCGCTACTACCGCCAAGGAGAAGGCCCCCCTCTACTGGGTCAATCCCATGGATCCCCGCGACAAGCGCGATGCCCCCGCCAAGGACAACATGGGGATGGACTTCATCCCCGTCTATGAAGAGAAACAGGGCGGCTCGCCGGGCACCGTTACCATCAGCCCCGAGATCCAGCAGAACCTGGGGGTGCGGCTGGCCAAGGTGGAAAAACTGCCCGTCCACCAGCAGATCGAGACGGTGGGCTATGTGGGATATGACGAGGAGCGCCTCGAAGCCATCAACTCCCGGATGGCGGGCTGGATCCGCAACCTCGCCATCAAGAACGAGGGGCAGCAGGTGGCCAGGGGCAGCTTCATCTACGATCTCTACGCCCCGGATCTGGTGAACGCCCAGCACGAGTACCTGCTGGCGCTCAATACCACCAACCCGCTGCTGCTGCGCGCCGCCGAAGGCAAGCTCAAGTCCCTGCAGGTACCGGCGGATCAGATAGCGGCCCTCAAGCGCACCCGCAAGGTGCAGGAGACGGTGCGCATCTATGCCCCGAGCAGCGGCTATGTCTCCGAGCTCAAGGTGCGTGAAGGCCAGTATGTGGAGCCCGCCGCCCCCCTCTTCAACATCAGTACCCTCAAGCAGGTGTGGGTGAGCGCCGAGGTGTTCGAGCGCCAGGCCGCCCAGATCAAGGTCGGCGATCCGGTCACCATGACCCTGGACTATGCCCCGGGCCGCCGCTGGCAGGGTCGGGTGGACTACCTCTACCCGACGCTCGATGCCAGTACCCGCACCCTGCGGGTCCGCCTGCGCTTCGACAACCCGGACGAGTTCCTGAAACCCAACATGTTCGCCAAGGTGAGCATCGGCACCGGCAAGGGGGAACCCCGCCTGGTGGTGCCGAGCGAAGCGGTGATCCGCACCGGCAGCCAGGACCGGCTGGTGCTGGCACTGGGGGATGGCAACTTCAAGTCGGTGGCCGTCACCCTGGGCCCCCAGTTTGGTGACAAGGTCGCCATCCAGGAGGGGGTCGAAGCCGGTGACAGCATCGTCAGCTCGGCCCAGTTCCTACTCGACTCAGAATCGGCCATCGATTCGGACTTCCAGCGCATGACGGCGGTGCGTCCCATGCAGGTGTGGACCCAGGGCCAGGTGCAGAACATCGATCTCGCCGGGCGTACCCTCGGCATCTCTCACCAGCCCATTCCCGAGTGGCAGTGGCCCGCCATGGAGATGGACTTCACCGTGGCCGACGGCGTGGACATCAGCCAGCTGAAACCGGATCAGACCCTGCATCTGCAGGTGGAGCAGGAGGGGGACGAGTACCGCATCATCCAGATCCATGTGGAAGACAAACCGGCAGCAGACGAGCCGATGAAAGAGGCCAAGGGCGAGATGCCAGGCATGGAAGGCATGGATCACAGCCAGCACCAGATGGGGGATAAATCATGATCCCGGCCATGCTTCGCTGCATTGAGCACAAACCCAATCGGCTGCCAGCCCACCGAATGAGAGGAGCCCAGTCATGATCCCTGCCATCATTCGCTGGTCCGTCGGCAACCGCTTCCTGGTGCTGCTGCTGACCGTCATGCTCACCGCCTGGGGCCTCTGGTCGGTCAAGCAGACCCCGGTGGACGCCCTGCCGGATCTCTCCGACGTCCAGGTGATCATCAAGACCTCCTACCCGGGCCAGGCGCCCCAGGTGGTGGAGGATCAGGTGACCTACCCCCTCACCACCGCCATGCTGGCGGTGCCGGGGGCCACCACGGTGCGCGGCTACTCCTTCTTCGGCGACTCCTTCGTCTATGTGCTGTTTGACGACGACACCGACCTCTACTGGGCCCGCGCCCGGGTGCTGGAGTATCTGAGCCAGGTGGCCCCCAATCTGCCCGCCGGGGCCCAGCCCCAGCTCGGGCCGGACGCCACCGGGGTGGGCTGGGTCTACCAGTACGCCCTGGTGGACAAGAGCGGCAAGCACGATCTCAGCGAGCTCACGTCACTGCAGAACTGGTTTCTGAAATACGAGCTGCAGACGGTGAACGGCGTATCCGAAGTCGCCACTGTGGGCGGCATGGTGCGCCAGTACCAGGTGCGGGTCGATCCGGACAAGCTGCGGGCCTACGGCATTCCGCTCTCCCTCATCGAGACCGCCATCAAGCAGGGCAACCAGGAGACCGGCGCCTCCGTCATCGAGATGGCGGAAGCGGAGTACATGGTTCGTTCGAATGGCTACCTCAAGAGCGTCGAGGATCTGAAGCAGATCCCGCTCGGCACCAATGTGCGGGGCGCCCCCCTGCTGCTGGGTGACGTGGCCGACGTGGTGACCGGTCCCCAGAGCCGGCGCGGTATCGCCGAGCTCAACGGCGAAGGGGAAGTGGTGGGCGGCATCATCGTCATGCGTTTTGGCGAGAATGCCCAGCACACCATCGACGGGGTCAAGGCACGGCTGGCCGAGCTCAAATCCAGCCTGCCCGACGGGGTGGAGATCGTCACCGTGTACGATCGATCCGACCTTATCCAGCGCGCCATCGACAACCTCTCCGCCAAGCTGGTGGAGGAGTTCGCCGTGGTGGTGCTGGTGTGTCTCGCCTTCCTGTTCCACCTGCGCTCGTCGCTGGTGGTGGTCATCACCCTCCCTATCGCGATTTTGACCGCCTTTATCGTGATGCACCTGCAGGGGATCAACGCCAACATCATGTCGCTGGGGGGCATCGCCATCGCCATCGGCGCCATGGTGGACGGCGCCATCGTGATGATAGAGAACGTCCACAAGCACATGGAGCGGGAGGCGCTCACCGACAAGAACCGCTGGCGGATCATCACGGAGGCGAGCATCGAGGTGGGGCCGGCGATTTTCTTCTCCCTGCTCATCATCACCATGAGCTTCCTGCCGGTGTTTGCCCTGGAGGCGCAGGAGGGACGGATGTTCCACCCGCTGGCCTACACCAAGACCTACGCCATGGCCGCCGCCGCCGCGCTCGCCATCACGCTGGTGCCGGTCATCATGGGCTATTTTATCCGCGGCAAGGTATTGCCCGAGCAGGCCAACCCCCTCAACCGTGGCTTGAGCCAGGCCTATGTGCCCCTGCTCAATGCCGTGCTGGCCCGCCCCAAGACCACCCTCGCCGCCGCCCTGGTGGTCACGGTCGCGGGTTTCTGGCCGCTCCAGCACCTGGGCTCCGAGTTCATACCGCCGCTCGATGAGGGGGACATCATGTACATGCCCACCACGGCGACCAACATCTCGGTGGGCAAGGCGCGGGAGATTTTGCAGCAGACCGACAAACTCATCCGCACCGTGCCCGAGGTACAGAACGTGTTCGGCAAGGCGGGGCGCGCCGACTCGGCCACCGACCCGGCGGATCTGGTGATGATGGAGACCAGCATCCAGCTCAAGCCCCGCGATCAGTGGCGTCCCGGCATGACCCCGGAGAAGCTGAAAGAAGAGCTCGACTCCCTCATCCGCTTCCCCGGCCTCACCAACGCCTGGGTGCCCCCCATCAAGACCCGTATCGACATGCTGGCCACCGGCATCAAGACCCCGGTGGGGATCAAGATCGCCGGCCCCGACCTCAAGGTGGTCCAGCAGATTGGCCAGCAACTCGAGCAAATTGTCGGCAAGGTGGAAGGCGCTGCCTCCGTCTACGCCGAGCGGGTGGCGGGCGGTCGCTACGTCAAGGTGGATATCGATCGGCTCAAGGCGGCCCGCTACGGCCTCAACATCGCCGACGTGCAGGCGGTGCTCGCCACCGCGGTGGGCGGCATGGACGTGGGGCAGACCATTGAGGGGCGCGAACGTTACCCCATCAACCTGCGCTATCCCCAGAGCTATCGCGATTCGGTGGCCAGCCTCGAACTGCTGCCCCTGGTCACCCCCAAGGGTGAGCGGATCGCCCTGGCGGACGTGGCCCGGGTCTACATCAGCGACGAGGCGCCCATGCTGCGCAGCGAAAACGCACGCCTCAACGGCTGGGTCTACGTGGACATCCGTGGCCGCGACATCGGCTCCTTTGTGGCAGAGGCCAAGGCCGAGGTGGACAAGCAGCTGGTGCTGCCACCGGGTTACGCCCTCACCTGGTCAGGTCAGTACGAATACATGGAGCGGGCCATGGAGCGCCTCACCTACGTGGTGCCCCTGACCCTCGCCATTATCGTGCTGCTGCTCTATCTCGCGTTTCACCGCTTCCAGGAGGTGCTGCTCATCCTCACCACCCTGCCGCTGGCGGTGGTCGGGGGGATCTGGGCCGTCTGGCTGCTCGACTTCAACCTCTCGGTGGGCGTCGGCGTCGGCTTCATCGCCCTGGCCGGGGTGGCCGTGGAGACGGGGGTGCTGATGCTGGTCTACCTCAACCACGCCTGGGACGATCTGGTGGCCAGCGGCAAACCGGACAAGGCCGGCCTGCACCAGGCGGTCATTCACGGCGCCGCCCTGCGCCTGCGCCCCAAGATGATGACGGTGGTCACCATCATCGCCGGCCTTCTGCCCATCATGTGGAGCCATGGCACCGGCTCGGAGGTGATGCAGCGAATCGCCGCCCCCATGATCGGCGGCATGGTGACGGCGCTGGTGCTGACCCTGCTGGTGCTGCCCGCCGCCTACTACCTGTGGCGCAGCCGCACCCTGAAAACCCTTGAACACACGACGTCGCAGACGGATACCCCGACTGCACCCTGATCAACCGGACAACACAAACAAGGAAACCATCATGAACTACAAGACGCTGACGCTGACCCTGCTATTGGGCCTCGCCACCCACACCGGCCTGCAGGCCGAGGAGATGATGAACCACGAAGGGCACGACATGAGCCAGATGGGGGAGATGGGCCAGATGGAGGGCATGGATGGCATGGAGGAGAAGGTGATGACCAAGGGGGTCATCAGCCGTATCGACACGCAAAACGGCAAGGTAGGCATCAAGCACGAGGCCATCGCGAACCTCAAGATGCCCCCCATGACCATGGTCTTCCAGGTGGCCGATCCCGCCCTGATGGAAGGGTTCAAGGTCGGGGATGCGGTGAGCTTCCACGCCGAAAGTCCGGCTGGAAAGCTCACGGTGACGAAGCTGCAGAAGCAGTAACCACTCACAAGGGCAGTAAAAAAACGGCGGGTTGAACCCGCCGTTTTGTTGTCTGCTTGTCAGCGCCGGGCCGATCCTCAGCCGCGAATGTGGTCGATAAAGGCGTCGATCTGCTCGCGGCTGCAAGCCGGGTTCATGAATACCGCCTTTTCCCCGGCGATGTAGGAGTAACGGCCGCGCGCGTCGTAATCGGAGCGGGCCACCGCCTCCACCCAGTTGGTGTAGAGCCCCACCTTGCCGCGCCCGGTGAAGAGGCTGCGGTGGTATTCGGTGTTGCGTGCCAGCCGCGCCTTGTAGGCGGGGTCGGGACTGCGGGCCAGCTCGAAGGCGAACTCGGCCTCCGGATCCTGCACCCACTCGGGGTTGTAGATCTTGAAGCCCACGCTCGGCCCCTGGTTCTCCTGGGCCACCAGCTTGACGTTGCCGAGCTGGCTCAGACGGAAGCGGAAGTAGTTGGCGTTTTGCAGGCAGTGGGCCAGCACGGTGCGATACCCCTCGACCCCCAGGTAGTTGAGGGCCGCGTAGGCACCGAACAGGCCGCTCGCCCCGCGGGAGCACTCGATGGTGGACTGCAGGTGGGTGTGGCCCTGGATGTCGCGCTCGAAGTAGGAGAAGTTCTCCGGATCGTTCTCCATCGCCTTGAGGTCGTTCTGCTCCTTGATCATCACCAGGCTGGAGGTGTAGGGCACATAGCCCCACTTCTGGAAGTCGACGGTGAACGAATCGGCGTATTTGAGCTCGGCAAAGCGCGCCACGTTGCGCTCGATGCCGGCCAGGGTCGCGGCGTTGATGGCCAGGGGGTTGGCGGCAAAGTCGTAACCCAGGAAGAAGATCATCGACCAGCCGATGGCGGCGTCCACGTGGATGTGGGGCTTGACCGCCACCTCGAAGCGCTCGCACAGGCGATCCCGCAGGTCCACCACGGGTTTGACCTGATCCACCCCGAAGGTGTCGGTGGTACCCATGGTGAGCATGATGGTAGGCACCACGTGCTTCAAGGCAAAACAGGCGGTCAGGGTGCGCTCGAGATCCGCGAGATCGATGTCGTTGTTCTCCCCGACCTGGATGCGGATGGTCTTGTTCTCGATGTCCACCCCGAGCAGGGAGAGGTTGGTGATGTTGGAGTAGTGGCCGCCCTGGGAGTTGATGATGCGGTAGTCCTGATAGTGGCCGAGCCCCTTGTGCTTGGCTTCCGGCAGGCTCTTGCGAATGCCGAGCAGGTAGCCGTAGAGGTTACAGAAGGTCCCCCCCTGGGTGAAGATGCCGGTGGCGCGGGCCGGGTCGTAACCCGCCAGCAGTGCTATCTGGCGCACTACCTTCTTCTCCAGCTCCTCGGCCACCCCGGCGTATTCGGAGTAGACCAGGTTGGGGTTGGCCAAAATGCCCATCTGGGCGCCGTAGATGGCGGGATCCGCCGACATGGTGATGACGTTCTCGACGCTGGAGGGGTTCTCCCAATCCTTTGACAGGGCGCCGGCAAACAGCAGCTCCGTCATGGGCTCCCCCGGGGTACGCATCTGCGCGGGCACCGGCATGGTCTCGCAGAGATCCGCGAGACGGGCGCGGCCATCTGGCCAGGCATTGAGGCGCGCATCCGGCGCCAGTCCACGGGCGCGAAACTCGTTGAGGGTGGCAAAGCCGGGCTCGCGAAACACCGGCCAGAGGTCGGGGTTGCGTGAGAAAAAGTGGGCTTTGACGGTGGCAAAACGGCGGGCGAATTCGGGGGAGACGGCGTTGACGCCCTCATCTTTCAGATAGACCAAGTGATTCATTTTTATACCATTGATACTGCTGAGGTGCGGTTTTTATACTCCAGTGACACCTCTATTAACAGAGACAATAACTAATGGTCTGCCCTACTTTTTGTCATGTTGGCGCCCTGATGGGCGCCGCGCCCCCTCTCCCCTCTTTTCCCCTGTTCATCTTGTGATCCTGGTCATGGGCAAGGTCAGCGCAGGGCGGTCAGCAGCCATGCCGAAAACCCTTCCAGCTCGGAGTTGGCCGAAAACGTCGCCCGCCACTGACGCAGCAACTCGTCGATGGCGTCGGGACGATAGGCCACCCCGGGCAGGCGTGCGGCCAGGTCATCCAGGGGCGCAGGGTCCAGGGTGTCACTGAAGATCTGTGCCCGTCCTATCACCCCCTTCTCCACGTCGAAATGAAGCTCGACCCCGCCCCAGGGGAAGCGCTCCTCCAGCAGGTGGCTGAAGGCGGGAGCATGGCCGAAGTTCCACTCCCAGCTGCGTTGGCGGGCAAAAGTCTCGGCAAAGCCGGGCAGGTCGGGCATCCGCTCGGGGGAGATATGCTCGGGCGGCACCACCTCACCGTAATGGGCAAAGAAGGCGTCGCACAGGGCCTGTACCACCTGCTCATGATCCAGACCAGGCAGCAGCTCGCCAAGGTTCGCCACCCGGCTTCTCACCGAACTGATGCCCTTGGCCGCCAGCTTCTTGGGGTCGGGATTGAGGTAGTGGGCAAGGCGGCCGAGATCAGCATCCAGCAGCAGGGTACCGTGGTGAAAGCCGCGATCATGGTTCTCCCGGTAGGCCGAACCCGACACCTTGCGATCCCCGTCCGGGGTCGCCACCAGCAGGTCGTTGCGCCCGGAGGCAAAAGCGCTCACGCCGAGTCTGGCGAGGGCATCGATGACGATGGTGGTGGAGACGCTCTTGTCATAGCCGGGCTTGCCCGCCATGAAAGTGAAACAGCTGTTGCCAAGGTCGTGGAACACGGCGCCGCCCCCGCTGCTGCGCCGGGCCAGGGTCACCCCGTCCTCTTCCATGCGGCGGGTGTTGCACTCCTTCCAGGGGTTCTGGGGCCGGCCTATCACCACCGTATTGTCGTTGCGCCACAGGAACAGCACCCGCTGGGCCGGGTCCATCTGGCGAAAGATGCACTCCTCCACCGCGAGGTTGAACAGGGGATCGTGGGAGTCGGAGAGTAGCAGGCGCAAGGAAGACATGACAGGACCTTCTCGGGAAACAGGAAACGGATGACTACCATACCACCCTGAACGAAGGAAGGCGTCCCCCGACCGCCACAGGTCGACACCCGATACGGACAAGAGCATCAACTTCTGATACGACAGGAGAAGATAAGAGGGAATTGCCGAAAACACGCAGTTTATCATTAACAGGTGAGAAGAGAGGCGGCAGCCATCCCTCCTGGAATGACACCTAATGCCCTTTTTACCGGGCCGGTGACGAGTCAACAAGGTTTCAAAATGAGCCGTGACGCCCATTGACGTGATGAATGACACAAAAATGACTTTTAATGCCTCCCGCGCCCCATCTTATTGGGGCTTGCTCCCCTTGCGAATAACAGGAAATTGTTTGACTCTAGCCAGAAGAGCACCTCCCGAGAGAACAGCGGTATGACGGAGTCCGATGCATCTCGCCAGCCTGTACGCTGGCTTCTGCCCTTCTGGGTGATGATTGCCACCCTGACCACGGCTCCCCTCAGGGCGGATGAGCGCGTCATCCTGCAACTTCCCTGGCAGCACCAGTTCCAGTTTGCCGGTTACTACGCCGCCATCGCCAAGGGGTTCTACCAGGAGGTCGGCCTGCAGGTCACCCTGCGGGAGGCGGGGCCGGGCACCGACGTCATCAATGAAGTCACCACGGGTCGTGCCCAGTTTGGCATCCGCGGCAGCGATCTGCTGCTGGCCCGGGCAGCAGGCCGCCCTGTGGTGGTGCTCGCCGCCATGTTGCAGCACTCCCCCCTGATGCTCATCACCCTGGAGCGGCCGGATATCCAGACCCCGGGCGATCTGGCCAACAAGCGGCTGATGCTCGAACCCGGCTCCAACGAGCTGCTCACCTACCTGCATCGCTACACCCGCAGCCGGCAGTGGGATACCCTGCCCTACGAGCGGGGGGTACAGGCACTGCTGAGGGGCCAGGCGGACGCCATCAGCGCCTACAGCACAACCGAGCCCTTCACCCTGCAGCAACAGGGCATTCCCTACCGGGTGTTCAGTCCCCGCGACATCGGGTACGACTTCTACGGAGACAACCTCTTCACCTCGGAGAGTGAGGTCATCAACCAGCAGGAACGGGTCCAGCGCTTCTTGCAGGCCAGCCTCAAGGGGTGGCGCTATGCCATGGATCATCCCGAGGAGATGATCAACCTGATCCTGGAGCACTACCCCAGCGGGGCCGGGCGCGAGGCGCTCGCCTTCGAGGCCCGTGAAACCCGGGCCCTGATGCAGCCCGACATCATCGAGCCCGGCTACATGCAGCAGGATCGCTGGCAGCAGATCGCCCGCACCTACCAGGAGGCCGGGATGATCAAGGCGGTGCCCAACCTCACCCCCTTCCTCTACAACAGTACCCAGGCGAGCCTTCGCCAGCAGCGCCAACTGCTCGACAGGAGCGTGGCCATCGCCATGCTGATCTCCTTCTCCCTGCTGGCCCTGCTCGGCGTCTTCCTGCACCTCTATCTGCGTCTGCGGGAAGAGGCCAGTGACCGACAGCGGCTCACCCGGGAACTGGCCCAGCGCGAGCAGCACTACCGTTTCGTGGCGGAGAACAGCGGCGACGTGATCTGGACCATGGACACCGACAGTCTGCGTTTTCGTTACATCAGCCCCGCCATCGCGTCCCTGAGCGGCTATGAGCCCGCCGAACTCTTTGCCCTCTCCCTGCGCCAGCTGCTCCCCGATGAGTCCTGGAAACAGCTTCGCGACGGCATCACCGCCTCCCTCGAGGCCTGGCAACGGGGGGATCATGGGCAGACCCGGTGCGTCATCCACTCCCAGCTGCGCCACAAGCAGGGTCATCTGGTGGCCATCGAGACGGTCACTACCTTGCATGGCAGCGCCAGCACAAGACCGGACGCCATTTTGGGGGTGACCCGGGATGTCACCGAACGTTCGGCCCGGGAGGAGATGATGCGCCGCCTCGCCTTCTATGACCCCCTCACCGGCCTGGCCAACCGCCGCCTGCTGCAACAGCGGCTCAAGGAGACCCTGGAGCAGGCTCCCCAGCAGCCCCTGGCCCTGGTCTTCATCGATCTCGACCACTTCAAGCCCATCAATGACACCTTCGGCCACGAAACTGGCGACCTGCTGCTCAAGCTGGTGGCCGAGCGCATGGGGGAGTGCGTCAGGGAAGAAGATCTGGTGGCACGCCTTGGGGGGGACGAGTTCGTGATCATGCTGCCCGATACGGATGCCTCAGGCCTCGCGGTCGCCGACAAGCTGCACCACTGCCTGCATCACCCCTTCCAGCTTGAACAGCAGGCGCTGCGCATCTCCGGCAGCATAGGGGTCGCCCTCTATCCGGATCACGGCACCGACCCCAAGACCCTGATGCACCACGCCGATCAGGCCATGTATCAGGCCAAGCACCATGGCCGGGGCAGGGTCTGCCTGTTTTCCTCCGGGCAGGAGCCCCTCCCCGGCACCCTGCAATGGCAGCCCGCCCACGCATGCGGCCACCCCCGCATCGATGCGGACCACCGCCAGCTCTACCTGCTAGCCAACCGCTTGCTCGAGCACATGCAGGATCCAGGCATCCATCCGGATGCCTTGCTGGCAGACATGGCGCAGATATTCGAGATGGCGCGCCAGCACTTCCTCTTCGAAGAGCAGGTCCTCGCGCAATATGGCTATGAGGAGCTGGCGGCCCATCGCCAGGAGCACCAGCATCTGCTGAAAAAAGCCGGTCAGCTGATGGCGGCCGCACAGGCGGGCACCCTTGGCAACGACGCCCTGCTCAACTTCATCATTCAGGAGCTGGTCGTGGGTCACATGAGCCAGGCGGATCGCCGTTATTTCCCCCTGATGAAAACCTGCGATGCCCGCGAGGCGGTGTGATACCCGAAAACAGGGGGCACGTGCCCCCTGTGTTTACCTCTGACTTCGGCGAACGAGCAGGCTGTAGTAGAGCAGCGGGATCACCACCAGGGTGAGCAGGGTGGAAACCAGGATCCCGAAGATAAGGCTGATGGCGAGGCCATTGAAGATGGGGTCATCCAGGATGAAAAGCGCCCCTATCATGGCCGCCAGCGCCGTCAGCATGATGGGTTTGGCTCGCACCTGCGCCGCCTCGATCACCGCCTGCTCGAACGCCATGCCACTCGCCCGCTGCTGCTCGATGAAATCCACCAGCAGGATGCTGTTGCGCACGATGATCCCGGCCAGCGCAATCATCCCGATCATCGAGGTGGCGGTGAACTGGGCCCCCAGCAGGGCGTGACCCGGCATCACCCCGATGAGGGTGAGCGGAATGGGGGCCATGATGATGAGCGGCACCAGATAGGAGCGGAACTGGGCCACCACCAGCAGGTAGATGAGGATCATCCCCACCCCGTAGGCCAGCCCCATGTCACGGAAGGTCTCGTAGGTTATCTTCCACTCCCCGTCCCACAAGAGGGCCACCTCCCCCAGCTTGTCGGGCTGATGCACGTAATACTGTGGCAGCGAGATGTCGGCACCGGCGGCAAACATGCCGTAGAGCGGGCTGTCGGCATGGCCGCCCATGTCAGCCACCACCATCACCATGGGCTGCATGTTCTTGTGCATGAGGTAACTGGGGGCGACCTCGTCACGACGGCTCACCAGCTCGGAGACCCGCACCAGCTGGCCGCTCTGGCTGCGCACCTTGAGAGCCAGGATGCCGGTCAGATCCCGCTTGTCACCGGGGGCGAGCTCGATGCGGATCGGCACCGGATACTTGGCGCCTTGCCCTTGCAGCCAGCTCACATCCTGATAGCCCACGCCCCCGTTGAGGGTCGCCACCAGATCCCCGAGATCGACCCCGAGCAGGGCCGCCTGGGCGCGATCCACCCCCAGCCGCCACTTGGGCTGGGGGTCGGTCAGATAGATGTCCACGTCCACCAGATCCGCCGTGGCCACAAAGCGGGCCTGTACGGCGCGGGCAGCGGCTTCACGGGCGGCCTGCGTCGGGCCATACACTTCCGCGACAATGGGCGACCAGACAGGCGGTCCCGGGGGCACCTCCACCACCTTGAGGTTGCCCCCTGCCGCACTGGCGATGGCCTGCAAGGGCGCACGCACCGACCGGGCAATCTCGTGACTGCTGCGATCCCGTTCATGCTTGTCCACCAGATTGACCTGAATATCACCCACGTTGGCGCCGCTGCGGATGAAGTAGTGGCGCACCAGCCCGTTGAAGTTGATGGGGGCGGCGGTGCCGGCGTAGATCTGGTAATCCTTCACCTCGGGCACCCTGGCAAGCTCCCGACCCACCGCCAGCAGGGTGCGCTCGGTCTGCTCCAGGGTCGCCCCCTCCGGCATGTCGAGCACCAGCTGGAATTCCGACTTGTTGTCGAAGGGGAGCATCTTGAGCACCACCCACTGCACCACGGGCATGGCGGCCGCCCCCGCCACCAGCAGCAGAATGGCCAGCCAAAGCTTATGTCTCGCTCTCCTGGCACCCGCCCCCATCAGGAAGGGGGTCATCAGTCGGTGAAAGAGCCCAGCCTTGGCCTCGCCGTGGGCACCGTGCGCCTCCCCCTTGAGCAAATGGCTCGCCAGCCAAGGGGAGAAGATAAAGGCCACCAGCAGGGAGATGAGCATCCCCATACTGGCATTGATGGGGATGGGGCTCATGTAGGGGCCCATCAGGCCGCTGACGAAGGCCATGGGCAGCAGGGCCGCGATGACGGTCAGGGTCGCCAGTATGGTCGGCCCCCCCACCTCGTCCACCGCCCCCGGAATGAGATCCTTGAGCGACCCCTTGCCCAGGCCGCGATGGCGGTGGATGTTCTCCACCACGACGATGGCGTCATCCACCAGGATGCCGATGGAGAAGATAAGTGCAAAGAGGGACACCCGGTTGAGGGTAAAGCCCCATGCCCAGGAGGCGAACAGGGTCAGCGCCAGGGTGATGACGATGGCGATGCCCACCACCAGCGCCTCGCGCCACCCCATGCTCACCAGCACCAGCAATACCACCGCCGTGGTGGCAAAGATGAGCTTGCCGATGAGGGTGTTGGATTTGGTCTCGGCGGTGACGCCGTAGTCACGGGTCACCGTCACCTCGACGCCAGCCGGGATGAGCCGGTTCCTGAGGCTCTCCACCCGTGCCTCCACCCGCTTGGCCACCTCGACCGCGTTCTGGCCGGGCTGCTTGCCGATGGCCAGGGTCACCGCCGGGTAGCTGGCTTGCCCCTGCCCCATCCAGCTGCGCTGCACCGGGGTCTCCTCCCCAAGGGACACCCGGGCCACCTCACCGAGATAGACCGGCTTGCCGTTATGCAGGCCCACCACCAGTTCGCGGGCCTCCTGCTCGCTTTGCAGGAACTGCCCCACCTGCACCTTGATTTCCCGGTTATCCTGCACCACGGCCTGCTCGCTGCCCACCCGGTTGGCGGCAGAGAGACGCTGGCTCAGTTCGCCCCAGCTGATGCCATGGGCGCTGAGGGCCGCCGGGTCCGGCATCACCCGCAACACGGCGCTCTGGCTGCCCAGCGTGTAGATATCGCGGGTACCGGGAATGCGCTTGAGTTCGGTCTCCAGCTCATGGGCGACCCGGGTCAGATCGGGGGCCCCTAGCTGCTTGCTCCCCTCTTTGCTCCAATCTTTGCTCCATAAGGTCAGACTGACGATGGGAACATCATCGATCCCCCGGGGTTTTACCAGTGGCTGACCGACTCCGATCCCCTGTGGCAACCAGTCGCGGTTGGAGTCGAGCTGGTTGTTGAGATCCACGATGGCCTGCTCCCGGCTCACCCCCACCTTGAACACCACCACCAGCAGGGCACCATCGGGTTGGGAGAAGGAGTAGAGGGTATCTATCCCCTCTATCTGGGAGACCACCTGCTCGGCAGGGGTGGTGACGAGGGATTCCACCTCTGCCGGGCTGGCCCCCGGGAAGGGAATGTAGACGTCGGCGAAGGTGACATCGATCTGGGGCTCCTCCTCCTTGGGGGTCACCAGCACGGCAAAGAGGCCGAGCAAGAGCCCCACCAGCGCCAGCAGCGGGGTGATGGCCGAGCCCTGAAACAGGGCCGCCAGCCGACCCGCGGGCCCAAGGCGGCCATGGTTGCCGTTCAGCTCGCTACTCATGGGGCACCTCCTGTTGACGGCTCCAGGCATCGGGGGCCAGGGTGTCACCGCCCTTGAGACCCGCCAGGACCTCGCACAGCCCAGCCTCGCAGTGGCCGACCCGCACCGGGGTCAGGGCCCAGCCCTCCCCCTCTTTGAGGTAGACGCCGTTGAACTCCCCCTGCCGCAGCAGGGCGGGCTCCGGCACTTGCAACACCTGACGCTCACCCTGTTCGAGCTGCACCTTGAGCCACATGCCGGGCAGCACCCCTGTCGTGTTCGGCGGCAGATCGAGGCGCAGCCGGAAACTGTGGCTCTGGCTGTCGGCGTAGTTGAAGCGGGTCAGCTTGACGGGAGTCACGGCCTTGCCACCGGGCAGCAGCACCTGCACATCCGACGGCTGGCCGGCGAGAGCCAGTGCGGACTGGGGCAGCTCCAGCTCCACCCTCAGCTCGCCAAGGGAGAAACCGGATAGCAGCGGCGTACCGGGGGCCACCGTCTCCCCCAGCTCCACCAGCCGCCTGGTCACCACCCCGGCGTAGGGGGCGAGGATACGGGTATAGCCGTAGGCTTCCCGGGCCTGGATGAGGGCGGCCTCGGCGGCATTGACCTCGGCGCGGGCGGCCCGATCCGTTGCCTGGGCGTTGTCGAGCTGGGCCCGGGTGATCACCCCCTTGGCGATGAGGGCCTGATAACGGGTGAGCTGGCGCTCGGCCTCCACCTGCTGGGCCTGGGCCCTGGCCACTCGCGCCTCGGCGCCGGTCACGGCGGCAGACTGCTCCTTGCCGCTTATCTCGAGCAGGGGCTGCCCGGCCTGTACCTCGTCATTCACATCCACCAGCATGCGGGAGACGCGGCCACTGGTCTGGGCCGCGACCGTCCCCTGATGAATGGCGCTCACGGTACCGCTCAGGGTGAGCCAGTCGGTGACGCGCTGCGGGGTCAGCGTCAGCGACCCCTTGGCCTCCTCGGCCGCCACCAGGGTGGATGTCATGACCAGCAGGGTGGTCACCAGCAACCGGATTGTGTTCATCATGATTCTCCTTCCCTGGCTCATTGGCACCTTGAAAACTCAGGCAGTACGGTGCTGGCGAGCCTTCTCCAGCACCCTGTTCCAGACCTTGTCCACCAGCAGGACCCCGGCCGCCATGGCCCCGATGAACAACATTATCATGGGCTGCCCGCTGGAAATGAGACTCAGAGCAGGCCCAGGACAGATGCCCACCAGGCCCCAACCGATCCCGAACAGTGCGGCCCCGCCAATCAGGCGGCGATCCAGCACGGGAGCGGGAACCCGGGCCATGGGCTCCCCCAGCAGGCTCAGACGACGGGGTTTCACCAGCAGGAAGTAGCCCGGCATGAAGACAGCCAGGGCCCCCCCCATCACGAAGGCCAGGCTGGGATCCCAGGCACCGGCCAGATCGAGAAACCCGGTGACCCGCGCCGGATCCATCATCCCGGAGAGGGCCATTCCCAGCCCGAACAACAGACCCGCAAACACACTTGTCAGCAATTTCATGGCAATCAACCCGTCAAAACATGTGGTGAGTAAAGAACACGGTCGCCACGCCCATCCCCATAAAGGTGAGCGTCGCCACCACGGAGCGCGTCGACAGCCTCCCCATACCGCAGATGCCGTGACCGCTGGTGCAGCCATTGCCAAGACGGGTGCCGATGCCCACCAGCAGGCCGGCCAGCAGCACCACGGGCCAGCCGGGCAAGGCATCAAAGGCGGGCATGGTGGCCCAACCCAGGGTCAGCGCCAGCCAGGCCCCCAGTCCCAATCCCAGCAGAAACAGCACCCGCCAGGGGGTTTTGTACTGCATTGCACCGGCCAGAATGCCGCTGATCCCGGCCACCCGGCCGTTGAACAACATCAGGATCAGGGCCGAGAGCCCCGCCAGCATGCCGCCCCCCAACGAGAGCAGCCATTGGCTTTCCATCATCGAATTTCCTCATCTGAGTGACAAAAATGGGTTTGCAGCGCCGCCAGCACATCGGCTGCCGCCTCGCTCACCAGGGAGTAGTAGATCTGCTGGGAGACTTTGCGCGAACGGATAAGGCCGTAGCGCTTCAACACCGACAGTTGCTGGGAGAAGGCCGACTGCCCGAGCTGGCTGTGGGCCAGCAGCTCCCCGACCCCCTTCTCCCCTTCCACCAGCTGGCAGAGCACCATCAGGCGTTCGGGATGAGCCAGCGCCTTGAGCAGGCCGGCGGCGGCTGTCGCATGTCGGTTCATCTCGTCGAAGTGGCTCATAAGATTAAATTAGCAATTGCTGATATTTGTTCTATTGTATAAAACATCCCTAAATTAGCAATCACTAAACAAAAAAGGAGACGAGAAATGACCGTCGATAACGGAGTCAGAGTGGTCGCGGGTGGCATGTTGCTGCTGTCGCTGCTGCTAACGGCCTGGGTCCACCCGGGCTTTGTCTGGTTGAGCGTCTTTGTCGGGGTCAACCTGATCCAGAGCGCGTTCACCGGGGTCTGTCCCGCCGCCGCCGTGCTCAGGCGAATGGGGCTCAAATAGGCAGGCGGACATATTGGCTCACAGGAGCCGTGTAATAGAGCGGAGGCTCATTATTGCAACCATCATCATCATCGGGGCAGGGTTGGGGGGCATGTCGGCCGCCTACGAGCTCAAGGCCGAACTCGGCAAGCAGCACGACGTCATCCTGGTGAACGACAAACCCGACTTTGAATTCAACCCTTCGAACCCGTGGATTGCGGTCCGGTGGCGAGAGCGCAAAGATATCTCCCTCCCCATAGAGCCTCATGTGAAGAAGAAGGGGATCCGCTTCATCCACGCCGCCCTGACCGGGTTGCAACCCCTCGAACAGCAGATCCGCCTCTCCGATGGCCAGCACCTGCACTACGACTTTCTGGTGCTCTGCACCGGCCCCGCACTCGCCTTTGAAGAGGTGCAGGGAGCAGGCCCGACGGCGGGCGGCACCGCCAGCGTCTGCACCCTCTCCCACGCAGAGGAGTGCCTACACAGTGTCAACGGGCTGCTCGACGAACCGGGTCCGGTGATCGTCGGTGCCATGCCCGGCGCCTCCTGCTTCTGCCCGGCCTACGAATACGCCTTCATCCTCGATCGCCACCTGCGCGACAAGAAGGTGAGAAAGGACGTGCCCATGACCTTCGTCACCAGCGAACCCTACATCGGTCACCTCGGCCTCAACGGCGTGGGGGATTCCAAGGGCATGCTGGAGAGCGAGCTGCGCATGCGCGACATGCAATGGATCTGCAATGCCCGCACCGTGGCGGCCAGGGATGGGGTGATGACGGTGGAGGAGCTGGATGAAGATGGCAACGTCAAGCGCACCCACAGCCTCCCCTACAAGCATGCCATGATGCTGCCCGCCTTCGCCGGCATCAGCCCCCTGCGGGGCCTCGAGGGGCTGGTCAATCCCCGCGGGTTCGTCATCGTCGACGAACACCAGCGCAACCCTGTCTTCCCGCAGATTTACGCCGCCGGGGTCTGCATCGCCATCCCGCCCCAGCACAAGACGCCGGTACCGACCGGGGTGCCCAAGACCGGCTACATGATCGAGGCCATGGTGCGCACCCTGAGCCACAACATCAAGGCGGAGCTGGACGGCCAGCCCCCGGTCACCCGGGCGGTGTGGAATGCCATCTGTCTGGCGGACATGGGGGACACAGGGGCCGCCTTCGTGGCCATGCCGCAGATCCCGCCGCGCAACGTCGCCTGGTTCAAGAAAGGGAAGTGGGTCCACCTGGCCAAGATAGCGTTCGAGAAGTATTTCCTGCACAAGATGCAGGTGGGCGACACCGAACCCATCTATGAAAAACTGATGCTCAAATACCTGGGCATCGACAAGACCCGGTAACCCCCCAAGGGCCCGCCGGTGAAGGGAAGAGGGCTCCCTTCACCGGCGCTTTCATCTCTTTTTTATTATGTTTCAATATGTTGCTATCAAGGGCTCGGGGTTTACCCAGGCCGCCGTATCGGCTACCATGTCGCCTCTTTATCACTAGCGGAGACCATCGGTGGGCAACTCATCAAGTGACAGACGCACGCCGACCCTCGTCGTCGGCACCCTGGTCGCGAGCTAGCCGCAGGTTTTTCTCTGCCGCGACTCGCCACCCTGCGAGAAGTGGATCCCTCTTTTCCCCGCTTTTCACACTTGACGTCAGGTGACGCGGACTCATCCCCCGACACCTTGCCTGCATAGTTTCTGCTTCCCAAAAGGAGGCTGCTATGCGCTTGATTTCAAACAACCCTGTCGCTGACAAATCCCCTTCCCTGCTGAGCAGACTGGGGCGGGGCCTGCGACCACTCTGGCAACGTGGCAGACGGCGTCAGCACCTCTATCGGCTGCACATCCGCTGCGAAGACAGAGCCGACATGGAGCAGGTGCTGGCGGCGGTGAGCCACACCCTGCAACCGGCCGGACTCAGTCCCCTGCAGTCCATGAAGCCCGGGCGCGGTGAAGGCCGCGTGCTGGTGCTGAGCCTCTACTGCACGCCGCCCCAGCGCCGCTATCTGGTGCAGTTCATCCACCAGGTCGGGGCTGTCCACCCGGTACGCTGGGAACTGCGCCCCCGCGCCGGGGACGACGCCACCAGGCATTGACCCTCGAATGAGGCGAGGTCCTTCCCGGGCAACCGTGAAGGGCCTTTACCCTGTTCTGCGCCATCCCGCCCCGTCAGGAGGCGGGTCGCGCCCTTGCATTCACCACGATGTCGACCTTGCCCCCCGTCTCTCACACAACCCGGGGGAGCAGGCTGGTCGGCATCCCCAGGAGGAGACTCTTCATGAGAATGTGGCAACAACTCGATTTTCTCGCCCTGCTCGACACCCTGGCCAGCCTGCTGCTCGCCTTCGTGCTGGGCAGCCTGGTCGGCCTCGAGCGCCAGTACCGCCAGCGCACCGCCGGTCTTCGCACCAACGTGCTGGTCGCCGTGGGGGCGGCCCTGTTCGTCAACCTGGCCCAGCGCATCTATGACCTGCATGGCGGCAGTTACGGGGTCGTCCACGTGGTGGCCTACATCGTCTCCGGCATCGGTTTTCTCGGCGCTGGTGTCATCATGCGGGAATCCGGCAACATCCGGGGCATCAACACAGCGGCCACCCTGTGGGGCGTGGCCGCTGTCGGGGCCGCCTGCGGCGCCGGGTTCGCCCTGGAGGCCATCCTCGGCGCCCTCTTCGTGCTGGCCGCCAACACCCTGCTGCGCCCCCTGGTCAACCAGATAAACCGTGACCCGGTGGACAACATGGACACCGAAGTGACCTATCACGTGACCGCTCTCATCGGCCGCGCTCACCAGAAGGAGGTGCTGCCCTGGCTCGAGCAGATGCTGGAGCAGGCCCACTACCCCCTGAGCGAACTCGACATCACCCCCTTCGGCGATCAGGATCTCGAGATCTCGGCGGCGCTGCTCGCCACCGCCATCGATGGCACCAAGCTCGATGCCCTGATGAACACGCTCGGGGAGCACCCTCACATCAAGCAGATCTTCTGGCGGGCCAGCATCACCGATTGACGCCCTCATACCAGGCGCAGCACAAAAAGCCCCGCCGGATCCGGCGGGGCTTTTTCACAGGAAAGGGAAGCCGTGTGCCTAGCGGCGGCTGCGCCAGCGCACCCTGGGGTTGATGACCTGGGCGGTCTGGGCTGGGGGATTGCCCGCGATGAGTTGCTGCATCATCTCGGAGGCGGCCCGGGCCAGGGCCGGGCAATCCTGGGCCACGGAATCGATGCGCATGGGGATGCAGTCGAGCAGATCGTGATCGTCGAAGGTACACAGGCGCATGCCGGTCTCCATCAGTCCCGCCTCGTTGAGGTAGCGCAGCACCCCCTCCAGCAGGGTGAAAGAGGCGGTAAAAAGCCCCTTCGGCGGTGCCCCGAGTTCGTCCACCAGCTCAGACATCAGCTGATAACCCGAGCTCGGCTGGTAGTCACGGTGGCGGACCCGGTCTGAAGTGGCCTCCAGCCCGGCCCGGTGCAATCCGAGCTCGTAACCCGCCAGCCGGTGGCGGCTGGGGGAGAGATCCAGCAGACCGCCGAAGTAGTAGATCTCCTCCCCGCAATCCTCGGCCATATCCTGCACCAGCTCGGCGGTAGCCTTGCAGGCGTCCGAGATCACCATGGGCAGGCGCGACTCACCGATGTGGCGGTCGAGCTGCACCACCGGCAAGCGGTCGTGGATGCGGGCATAGATATCGTCACTGTGGCCGCTGGAGGCGACGATGAGGCCATCCACCTGGCGGCTGATGAGGTTGTCCACCACCCGCTGCTCCAGGGTGGGGTCATCCTCGGAGCAGGCGATGAGCAGCTGGATCCCCGCCTCCCGACAGCGGGCCTCCAGGGCACGGGCGATGCTGGCGAAGCCGAAGTTGGTGAGGTCGGGGATGACCAGCCCCCAGGTGTAGCTGCGCACCTCCCGCAGGGAGCGGGCGTGGATGCTCGGCTGATAGTGGCACTCGTCCGCCACCGCCTGGATCCGCTTGCGGGTATCGTCGGCGATGCGGTATTCCGCACTCTTGCCGTTGAGCACCAGACTGGCGGTGGCCTTGGAGACCCCCGCGAGCGTGGCTATCTGGGCAATCGTGATCCGTTTCTTCTTCTCCACCTGACCTCCCGGCACACTGAGACCGGGCTATTGTACTAGGCAGGTCGCCAGCGGCCAGTGATCGAGACAAATTTTGCTGCCATCATCACCGCAACGTGCGGAAAGTACTGGGTTTTCGCCGGGGAAGTAACGGGTCGACAAGCTCTGGCGCCCGCCATCGACGAAGCACTCCAGGCTGGAGCGGTCACACAAGACGGTGATCTTGCCCCCAAGCCAGGGGGCGCTTCGCTCCTCCCACTCCCCGCTCTGCCAGTTCTGGCGACGCAGGACAAGACGCCCCGGCTGCCACACCAGCTCGACCACGGCCCCGAACCCGATGCGCCCTTCACCGCACAGCGCCAGATCGAGCCAGGCCGAGTCGATGGCCAGGGCAGGCAGCTCGTCCGGCGCCCCCTCGAAGCGGGTCTGCTCCCCTTTCAGGGCGCCCAGCTCTGCCACCGGCCGCTGGCAGAGCCACTCATCCTGCCAGAACAGCTCCCGCGGGCAGCTCATCTGGTGGATCCAGCCGTGCTCGAGAGTGGGCTGGCTCATCTCGTTCTCCTCCGGCAAGCCCAGCCAGCCGAACAGCAGGCGCCGCCCCTGGCTATCCTGGGTAGTCTGGGGGGCATAGAACTCGAATCCCCGGTCCAGCTCGTGGAAGGACCCGTGGGCGAAATGCGTCCCGTCGAAGTCACCCGCCAGCCAGCCGCACTGGTAGAGGTTGCGATAATCCTCTCCCTGCGGGGCAATCCCCTGGGGGCAGCTGATCAGCACATGGCGATCTCCCAGGGGGAAGAGATCCGGACACTCCCACATGTAGCCAAACTCCCCGAGACCGCCGCGCCCGCTGCCAGCGATGGGGCCCACCAGCGTCCAGGCATCCAGGGTGTCACCGCGATAGAGCAGCACCTCACCCCGATCGTCCAGGGTGCGGGCCCCCAGCACCATCAGCCACTGCCGACCGTCGTGCCACACCTTGGGGTCGCGCACATGGCCGCTGTAGCCTGCGGGTAGATCCAGCACAGGGCCCAGCTTGGCAAAGCCCCCCGCACCGTCGGCGCGGGCCAGACACTGGTAGGCGGTGCGGCTGCCGTCCGGGTATTTGACGTTGCCGGTGTAGATAAGGGTCAGACGCCCCTGCTCATCGCTCACCGCCGAGCCCGAATAGCAGCCGTGGCTCTCATAGGCCTCGGTGGGCAGCAGCGCCACCGGCTCGTGCTGCCAGTGCAGCAGATCGGTGGAGGTGACATGCCCCCAGCCCTTGTTGCGGTGCTCGCAACCGAGCGGGTTCCACTGGTAGAAAAGATGGTAGCGCCCGTCGTGCTCGATAAAGCCGTTGGGATCGTTGAGCAGCCCCACCGGGGCTGCCAGATGCCAGCGGGGCCGATGGGGATCGGCCGCCGCCTTGAGCTGTCCGGCCAGCAGGGACCGGACAACCTGGTTCAGGAGATGGCTTTCCTTCATCACTCCACCTTGTACTTGAGCAGGTAGGAGGCGGCGAAAGCGGCGCCAAAGGCGATCACCAGACCGATGACGTAGTGGATGAGGCTCATGGGCTGGACGATGGCCATGCCCGGGATGCCGGTCAGGCCCACCGCCGTCATGCCGACCTTGGCCGCCACCACGTAGGCGCCGCCGCAGGCCCCGCCGAACAGGCCGGCCAGGAAGGGCTTGATGTAGCGCAGGTTGACCCCGAAGATCGCCGCCTCGGTGATGCCGAGCAGGCAGGACATGGCCGCCGGCACCGTGATGGCCTTGATCTTCACGTCCCGGGTCTTGAAGTAGACCGCGAGGCAAGCCCCGCCCTGGGCCACGTTGGCCATGGCCCAGATGGGCAGCAGGAAGTTGACGCCGATGGCAGGGTTGGCCAGCAGCCCCGCCTCGATGGCGTGGAAGCTGTGGTGGATGCCGGTGATGACGATAAGGGAATAGGTGCCGCCAAACACCAGACCCGCCAGCCAGCCTGCCTGCTCATAGAGGGCGCTCAGACCGAACGAGATGCCATCCCCCAGCACCCGCCCGGCGGGGCCGATGAAAAGCAGCGCCACGAAGCCGGTGATGATAACGGTCAAAAACGGGGTGAGGATGAGATCCAGGGCGTCAGGGATGCGCTTGCGCAGCTGCTTCTCCAGGTGGGACATGAACCAGACCGCCAGGAGCACCGGGAAGACAGTGCCCTGGTAGCCGATCATGGCGACATCCAGGCCGAAGAAGTCCATGGTCTTGAAGCCCCCGGCCACGCCCCAGGCGTTGGTCAGGGCCGGGTGAGTGAGGATGCCGCCAAGGGTCGCCCCGAGGTACGGATTGCCGCCGAATTCGCGCGCCGCCGTAAAACCGATGAGGATCGGCAGGATGATGAAGGCTGCCGAGCTGAACATGTCGAGCATGACGAACAGGGCGCTGTCGGCGTTGACCCAGCCGTAGGTGCGCACCATGCCGAGCAGCCCCATCAGCAGACCGGAGGCGACGATGGCCGGAATGATGGGCACGAAGATGTTGGAGAGGGTCCGCGCCAGACGCTGGGCCACGTTGAGCTTGGCCGTCGCCATGTCGGTCAGCTCCGCCTTGCTGGCGGTGCCGGTCCCGGTCAGGGTGACGAACTCCGCATAGACCTTGTTGACCAGGCCGGTGCCGAAAATGACCTGGATCTGGCCGGCGTTGCTGAAGCACCCCTTGACCCCCTCCAGCTTGTCGATGGCGGCCTTGTTCACCTTGCTGTCGTCCGCCAGCACCAGCCGCAGCCGGGTGGCGCAGTGGGCGGCGCTGACGATGTTCTCCTTGCCCCCGAGCAGGGGCACCAGATCCTGGGCTATCGCACTGATATTCATATTCTTCCTCTTATGACCCGCCACGCTGGCGGGCCCTTGTCACATGAGAGTAGGGGCTGTCGAGCCGGGCTTCTAGCCGCAGATCAACAGCCGTCTGCGCCTGATCGCAAAAATTCATCCAGCCGGGTGCGGGTGGGCAGTGCCGTCATCGCCCCCTTGGCGGTGGTGGCGAGCGCCCCACAGCCGTGGGCCTCGGCCAGAATGGCGGGCAGCTCGGCCAGCGTCGGCAGCGAGGTCCGTTCGGCCAAGGCCGCCAGCAGCCCGGCAACGAAGGCGTCCCCCGCCCCCGTGGTATCGAGTGGCGTCACTTTGGGCCCCACCCACTCCAGCAACTCGCCACCCAGACGGGCCACCACACCGGCCGCCCCCCGGGTCACCAGCACCAGGGCCGGGCCTGAAAGAGTGGCAAGCCCCGCCGCCAGATCGTCCAGACCGCTCAGCAGTTGCAGCTCCTCCACCGAGAGCTTGACCACGTCTGCGAGGGCCATGGCCTCGCGCACCACGGGCAGCATCTCGGCAGGGTTGCCCCACACCTCTGGCCTCAGGTTGGGGTCGAAGCAGACCCGCCCCCCGACGGCACGGATGGTCGCCATGGCTTGCAGACAACTGCTGCGCACCGGCTCGTTGGCGAGCGCAATGGAGCAGGTCAGCAGCCACTGCCCGGCCTGGAAGACCGGCAGATCGGCGGGGCTCAGGAACTGATCGGCGCTCGGGCGCACCATGAAGGTGAAGCTGCGCTCCCCCGCCTCATCGAGATCCACCAGCACCGTGCTGGTGCGATGGGCCGGATCCTGGATCAGGTGGCGAATGTCGACCCCCTCCCTGGCCAGGGTCTCCCCCATGAAGCGGCCGAAGGGATCCGCGCCGACCCGGCCAATGAAGGCCGATTCCCCGCCGAGCCGGGCAACGCCCACCGCCACGTTGGCCGGTGCGCCACCCGGACACTTGAGGTAGTACTGCTCCCCTTCCGGGATCAAGTCCACTACCGCATCCCCCATTACCCACACACGATTCGTCACCTTGTTGCTACTCCACTGCTGCACAGGATTTGCCGGGGTCAGCCCCGGGTTCTGGGTCCGCATTATCAGCTAAACCGTTTTAGCTAACCAACAGATCCCGGGGCCGCCTGCCATTTTTGTGATCGGGATAACGAACTAGAACCAGGTTTCCATCTGCACGCCAAAGTTCCACTCGCCCCCGGCGGTGAAGTTGCTCTGGCCCATGGCATCGGAGCTGGCGTAGTTGTCGAGCTCGGAGGACCAGTCCATCCAGGTGGCGAACACCCGAAGCTCGGGCCGCTCGAAGAAGCCGGCGGTCTGCGCCTTGAAGGTCGGCGCGAAGGTGAGCTTGGTGAAATCGCCGCTCACCGCCTGGCGACCCTTGTAGCCCTTGGGATCGAGGTCCATGTACTGCCAGGTCGCCTCGTAGACCAGCTCGACGTTCTGGCTCAGTACCTGGGCCAGGCGGCCATTGAGGGTCACCCAGCGGTACTCGTCCCCCTTCACGTAACGATCCTGGCTGTGCTCGGCCAGCAGGGCCGGGGCCATACGCCAGCGGGGCGCAAGATCGGTGGCGCCAAACACGGCGACCCGCACCGCATCGGCATCCGGCAGCAGCTCGCTGTCGGAGCCCAGCCCCTTGAGCTCGGCACCCAGACCATGGCCATACAGCACCGCCGCCTTGGAGAAACCGGGGTTGATGCCAAAGAAGCTGTCGGCGTGGTAGGCCAGCAGGGTGTGGGCCCCCTTGTTCGCCGCTTCGCTGCCCGCGCCGCCGTCATTGATGCGCGCCTCGTTGTCCTTGGCGGAGAGGCCGTTCAGCATCCACTGCCAGTTGCCAACGCGGTTGTTCATGGTGAGGATGTAGCTCTCGATGTCGGAGAGACCGCTCGCGCTGATGTCGCCGTAGTCGCGCCCGTAGAGGGAGAAGTTCGCCTTCCAGCTGTCGGCCAGCTGCACGTCGTAGACGCCGCCGCCGGTACCGGCCAGGAAGACCACGTCCGAGTCGAGCCAGTGGATGTCGAAGTTGTCCCGGTCAAAGCGCTTGCCCGCCCAGAGCACCGAGTGCTGGAAAGGACCGCTGAAGCTCGCCAGATCGCCGATTTCGGCAAACACCTGGCGGGTATTGAGGTTGGAATCGCTGGCGGTCCAGTCGTTGCTGGTCTCCACCCCGTCCGCCAGCATCAGCTTGTAGCGGGCCCAGCTGCCATCGTCGAAGGTCTGGGTCTTCAGCAGGTTGGCCTCCATGTAGGTGTCATCCTCGTTGCCAAGGCGACCCACGGCGCCGCCCACCGAGCCGGCCGGGGTGATGTAGGGGCCGCCGCGGCCACCGTTGCCGTTGCCGTTCACCAGCAGGCCCGAGCGGGCATAGCCGTGGAACTCGAAGCCCTGGGCCCCGGCGGTCTGCTTGTCCACCTTCTCGCTCTGAGCCTTGGCCACCACGGCCGTCTCGCGGGCTTCGCTCGCCTTGCTCTGGGCCTCGTCGGCCCGCGCTTCGGCAGCGGTGGCGCGCGCCTCGGCTGCCTGCACCCGCGCCTCCAGCGCCGCCAGCCTGGCTTCGATACCGCCATCCGCCGCCCACAGCGGGCTGCTCATTCCCAATCCCAGCGCCACGGCCAGCGCCAACTTGCTCTTGAACATCGTCATCGTCCTCACCTGTCTTCTGTCGCCCGTCCGGGCTCTGTTGTTGTTGACGAGCTGAGGATAGCTAAACCGCTTTAGCTGACTCAATATGCCAGCTAAACCGTTTCAGCAGGAGTGTGAGCGGGATAACATTTGTACAGGGGGAATTGGTGGAAGTTGTGAGGAGGATCCCTCATCGGGATCCACTCAATAATACCAATCAGATTAAAGATGTGATCTAATTGCTCTATTCTGGTTTCACTGTACTCAGTATGTCCGATCCAATCGATTTCTTGGCCCTCGCCAAGGCAGAAACCAACGCCAGGAAACGCAT
>NZ_JBLUXC010000026.1:22924-53757 GCF_048276795.1 Aeromonas sp. PS2Canimalfood6 | reverse complement strand
ACTTTGCGGGCTCTTGCGGCGGAGCACCGTTGGAGGTGATCAAGCAATACATTCAAAACCAGCGGGGCTGACGCCCCGGCGAAATTCCCCTCCCACCTACGTCGGAGGGAGTCCCCTTTCGTATTTAAGATGGGAACTGAAGCGGCGAACGATTAATTATAAAAGCGTCAATTCGAGCTGACGCCGCGACATATAGTGTCACATGAAATGACATCGATAGAATTTATGACCACAAAAATCACTTTTACAACATGAGTGAACTGAAATATTTGATTAATGCAGTTTAATGTTTCAGCAAAGCGAGAAGCAGGGAAGCCCTGCCGGGCGACACGGACTCCCCGCACACCTTCCCCGCCCCGTCAGACCGGCTGCCAGCCGCGCATGACCCTCAGCAGATCCTTCCAGCTCACTATGCCCACCAGAGCGCCGTTCTCCAGCACAGGCAGACAGGAGATCTGGTGCTCCAGCATGAGGCCGGCGGCCTCTTTCAGGGAGCGTTCGGGGGAGACGGTGATGGGTTCACGGCTCATGATCTGGTGGGCGCGCCGGTTGAGGGTCTCGGTGTCCCGGTTCATCTCGGCATCCGTGTCCAGATAGGGGCTGATGGCACGCAGCAGATCCCGGTCCGAGATGACCCCCACCAGCTTCTCTTCCTCCACCACCAGGAGGTGGCGGAAATGGGCCTGCTCGAAGATCTCCTTGATGACGCTCAGCCTGTCATCCATGGAAACGGTCGCAACCCGGGTCGTCATGATCTCTTTAATCAACATGGTCAGCCTCCTGCCCCCCAGATGTCTCTGTTATGACACGTTTTTCCGGCGGCAGCCATCCCCCCCGCCCTCAAGTGCAAATTTGTGTCATTTCACGTAAGATCCGCGCCAGTTTCTCTCCTTCAATCGAGCCAAGCAGACCCATCCATGATAGTTGCCAGTCAAATCGAACTGATCCGCGGCGGCCGCACGCTGCTGGACAACGCGTCCGCCACCATACACCCCGGCCACAAGGTGGGCCTGGTGGGCAAGAACGGCTGTGGCAAGTCCACCTTCTTTGCGCTGGTGCGGGGCGAGCTGGCCATCGACAACGGCAGCTTCAGCCTGCCCGCCGGCTGGCAGATTGCCGGCGTGGCCCAGGAGACCCCGGCGCTGGACTGCTCCGCCCTGGAATACGTGATCGACGGCGACAAGGAGTTCCGCGCCCTGGAGGCCGAGCTCGCCCGGGCCGAGGCGGATGACAACGGTCTGCTGGTGGCCGAGCTGCACGGCAAGCTCGATACCATAGGTGCCTACAGCATTCGCGCCCGCGCCGCCGAGCTGCTGCACGGTCTGGGTTTTGGCGGCGATCAGCTCGACTCGCCGGTCAGAAGCTTCTCCGGTGGCTGGCGCATGCGCCTGAACCTGGCCCAGGCGCTGCTCTGCCGCTCCGATCTGCTGCTGCTGGATGAACCGACCAACCACCTGGATCTCGACGCCGTCATCTGGCTGGAGAAGTGGCTCAAGGGCTATCAGGGCACGCTGGTGCTCATTTCTCACGACCGCGACTTCCTCGACTCCGTGGTGAATCGCATCATCCATATCGAGAACGGCAAACTCAACGAATACAGCGGCGGCTACTCCGACTTCGAACTGCAACGGGCCGAGCACCTGGCCCAGCAGCAGTCCATGTACGAGAAGCAGCAGCGAGAGATGGCCCACATGCAATCCTATGTGGACCGCTTCCGCTACAAGGCCTCCAAGGCCCGTCAGGCTCAGAGCCGCTTGAAGGCCATGGAGCGGATGGAGAAGATCCTGCCCGCCCACGCCGACTCCGAGTTCAGCTTCGAGTTTCGCGAGCCGTCGGCCCTGCCGACCCCGCTCATCGCCATGGAGAACCTCAGCGCCGGTTACGGTGACAAGGTGATCCTGGAGAAGATCAAGCTCAACCTGGTACCGGGCTCGCGCATCGGCCTGCTCGGTCGCAACGGCGCGGGCAAATCCACCTTCATCAAGATGCTGTCGGGCTCCAACCCGCCCCTCTCCGGCAAGCTGGAGGTGAGCGCCGGGGTGAGCATCGGCTACTTCGCCCAGCATCAGCTCGAGACCCTGCGCCTCGATGACAGCCCCCTCGATCACCTGGTGCGCCTCGCGCCGGACAAGACCGAGCAGGAGCTTCGCAACTACCTCGGCAGCTTCGGTTTTCACGGCGACAAGGTACTCGACAAGGTGGCCCCCTTCTCCGGCGGTGAGAAAGCGCGTCTGGTGCTGGCCCTCATCACCTGGCAAAAGCCCAACCTGCTGCTGCTGGATGAACCGACCAACCACCTGGATCTGGAGATGCGCCACGCCCTGACCATGGCCCTGCAAGGGTTCGAGGGGGCCATGGTGGTGGTCTCTCACGACCGTCACCTGCTGCGCACCACCACGGATGATTTCTATCTGGTCCACGGCGGCCGGGTCGAGCCCTTCGATGGGGATCTCGACGACTACCACAAGTGGCTCGGCGAGCAGGAGAAAGAGGCCAATGCCAAGCCGGCAGATGGCACCGTCTCCGCCAACTCGGCGGTGGCGCGCAAGGATCAGAAGCGCCTTGAGGCCCAGTTCCGGCAAGCGACCCGGCCGCTGCGCCAGAAGCTCGAGAAGCTCGAGGCCAGCATGGAGAAGCTGCAGGCCAAGCTGGCCGCGGTGGAAGAGCAGCTGGCCGATCCCGCCATCTATGAAGAGAGTGCCAAGGGCAAGCTCTCCGAGCTGCTCAAGTCCCAGGGCCCCCTCAAGGAGGAGCTGGAGCACGTCGAGCTGGAGTGGATGAGCCTCTCTGAAGAGCTGGAAACCATGGAGCAGGCCTTCTTTGCGTGATGAAGCCTTGATGGCCAGCGAGCGGGTCAGCCCCGACGCCCTGCCCACCCCTTCCGAGTTCTGGACATGGAGCACAGGCGCCTATGGCCAGCGCAGCCAGGACTGGCTCCACGTACAGAGCCAGGGGGGCAACGTCAACCTGGCGCTCCTGCTGCACCACCTCGACCTGCTCCGGATCCCGGTCGACCTCACGGACTTGCAACCGGCCCTGGTACAGACCGAGGCGGTGCTGCTCCCCTGGCGCACCCTGCGCCAGCAGGCCAAGTCACGGGTGGGGGCCGAGGAGTACCAGACCATGCTGGCCCACGAACTGGAGCTGGAGCGGCTGCAACAGGGGGTTTTGCTGCAGACCCTGCGCACCCTCGCCCTGTTTCGCGGCGACAGCCGCAACCTGTTTCACTATCTATCGTTACTGGGTGCCCAGCAGGGCCCCCTCAGAGATCTCATATGCTGAGCTACCGCCACGCCTTTCACGCCGGCAACCACGCCGACGTGCTCAAACACGCCGTCCAGGCCCTGATCATCGAGTCCCTCAAGAAGAAGGAAAAACCCTTCATCGTGCTGGACACCCATGCCGGTGGCGGTCTCTACGACCTGCGCGGCGACTGGTCCCAGAAGAAGGCGGAATACGCCGACGGGATCAAACGCCTGTGGGATGAGCGGGCCCAGTGGTCTGCCATGGCCCCCTATCTGGGTGTCATCGAGGAGATGAACAGCGATGGCCAGCTGCACTACTACCCCGGCTCGCCGGAGCTGTCACGCCGCCTTATCCGCGATCAGGACAAGCTGGCGCTGATGGAGCTGCACAACAACGAGGTGGAGGATCTTCGCGCCAACATGGGGTACGACCCCCGCGTCGCCGTCCACCATCGCGACGGCTTCGAGGGGCTGGTAGCCCTGCTGCCCCCCACCCCGCGCCGCGGCCTGGTGCTCATCGACCCCCCTTATGAGCTGAAGGAAGATTACTTCGCCGTGGTCGATACCCTTAAAAAAGCGCAAAAGCGCTGGGCCACCGGCATCTACGCCCTCTGGTATCCCATCCTCGGGCAAGAGGCGGACAAGTCCCGCGACATGCTCAAAGCGATCAAGCGGGAGAACTTCGGCAACGTCCTGGTAGCGGAGCTGGAAGTGGCCGGCCAGACCAGCGATTGGGGCATGAACGGCTCAGGCATGCTGATCATCAGCCCCCCCTGGATGCTGGACGAGCAGATCGAAGCCTTCTTGAAACCCCTGTGCGCCAAGCTGGCCCAGGGCGCCGGCGCCCAGTACAGGGTGGAGTGGCTGAACAAGGCCGAGGCCTGACCCTCGGAACCACAGAAAATGAAAAAGGGCCTGTCACAGCAGGCCCTTTTTCATTGGGGCTGATGACCCGGCTCGTTCACGCTGGCCAGCTGCTCGGGCAGGCGGCTCGCCAGCCAGTCGATGGCAAGCCGGGTCTTGAGGGGCAGATGCGGACCATGGGGCCAGAGGGCGTTGATGGGATAGCGCCGACCCGGCAATCGGGCCAGCAGCTCGCGCAGCTCGCCCCGCTCAAGGTGAGGCCGCACCAGCCAGGTCGGCAGCCAGGCGAGACCAAAGCCCGCGATGGCCGCCTGGGTGATGGCGTTGAGATCGTCCATCTGCAACCGCCCTCTGGGTTGAACCTCGCGCCATGCCTCGGCCTCCTGCCACCACCACGACAGCACCCGCCCCTGGCGCAGATAGGCGATGCACTCGTGCTCCGCTAACTCGGCCAGGGTCACAGGTTCCCCCCGCTCGGCCAGATAGGCGGGCGAGGCGCAGAGCGTCATGCCGTGCTCCCCGAGCCTGCGCGCCGCCAGATCCAGGCTGTCCGGCGGCTCTGCGTTGCGGATCACCAGATCCACCCCCTCCTCCACCAGATCCACCTTGCGATCGCTGAACGACAGCTCCAGGGCCAGCCCGGGATGCGCCTTCGCCAGTGCCAGCAAAATGGGGGCCACGCACTGCTGGCCGAACAGCACCGGCATGGAGACCTTCAATCTGCCGTTGAGGGTGAGCTTGTTGCTGGCCAGCGCCGCTTCCCCAAGACGCACCTCCTCCAGCGCCCGCAGGCAGTGGCGATAGAAGAGCGCCCCCTCCTCGGTCAGGCTCTGGCTGCGGGTGGTGCGATGAAACAGTTGCACGCCGAGACGCAGCTCCAGCCGCGCCACCCCCTTGCCCACCGCCGAGCGGGTGAGGTGAAGCCGCTCCGCCGCCTGGGCGAAGCTGCCCGCCTCCACCACGGTGGCGAAGAGATCGATGCCGTTGAGCGTGTTTGCCATCTATTGCATACCTTTTGGAACCAATATGGCGAAATACTATCAGTACTGCGGAAAAAAATGACTGGTAAGCTCCCTTCATTCTTCACACGTTTCAGATGGAGTTCCCCTCATGAGCCAGATCCTGCTGCTGCAATCCAGCCTCAACGGCCCCGCATCCCGCACCAACCAGTTGATGGAGCGCTTCCTGCAAACACGCCGGGAGCAGGGCCATCAGGACCAGGTGGTGGTGCGCGACCTGACCGCCCTCGACTTGCCCGTCCTCGACAGCCCGTTGTTTCACGCCCTGCGCGGGGCTGAACCGGCCAATGAGGCCATCCGGCAGGCGGTGGCGCTGTCGGATCGGCTGATTGCCGAACTCAAGGCCGCCGACCTGCTGCTGATCGGCGCCCCCATGTACAACCTCAATGTACCGACACCCCTCAAGAACTGGTTCGATCTGGTGGCACGGGCCGGGGTGACTTTCCGTTACACCGACACCTACCCCATGGGGCTGGTGGAGGGGGTCAACGCCCTGGTGTTCAGCAGCCGCGGCGGCGTGCATCAAGGACAGACGACAGATGCGGTCACCCCCTACCTCAAGTCCGTGCTCGGCCTGATGGGCATCCCGGTGGACTTCGTCTACGCAGAGGGGATGGATCTGCGCCCCCACGGGGCGGAGCAGGGAATGCGCGAGGCCCATGCTCGGATCGCTGACCTCGGCAGGTAGGGCCATCACCCGATCTTGCCCCTTCCAACCGGCCACCTGCTGCGCAGGACATTCCAAGTAAAAAAGCCCCGCAAGGGGCTTTCACGTGCAGGCAAACATCAGGTCCTGACGGGCATATCCCGCCACAGCGCCAGCACAAGCAAGGCCAGCAGGGCGACGGGCGGGAACAGACAAAGCAGCACGCACAGGAAGGTGACAAGCCCCGGGTGGCGGCTCTTGCGCCGGGCCAGTCGCCATGCCACCACGCCGACGACGATCATCAGCAGCAGCATGAAGAGAACAAACAGGTTGGAGTTGATGGTCATGAAAGCTCCTTTTTCATGGCAAAAGGCACACTCTAGCGCCGTTGCGGTCCCAGGCAACTCCCAATCTGGTGGTGTCTCCCCCCGTCGATAGGCATTTTCTATTTCGCCGATAGATGAGAATGGTTTTCATTTGATGGGGTTCTGGGTGATACTGCCTTCATCGCCAGAGGAGACACCACCATGAAAAAGACCATCAGCTTCGCCATCCTGCACTTTTGTGTCGCCTTCACCGTGGCTTACCTGCTGACCGGCGAACTGCTCACCGCCAGCCTCATCGCCCTCATCGAGCCCGCCGTGAACACGGTCGCCTTCTATTTCCACGACCTTGGCTGGCACAAGCTCAAGCCTGAACACAGCCTGCAGGCCAAGACCAGCAGCTTCGCCCTGGTCCACTTCTCGGTGGCCTTCGGTGTCGCCTACCTGCTGAGTGGCGAGCTGCTCACCGGCGGCGTGATGGCACTGATCGAACCTGCCATCAACACCGTCGTCTTCTTCTTCCACGAGCGGCTGTGGCGCAGCCGCCAGACCTTGGCGCTGGCCGGCGTCTGATTGCCATGCAGGGCCGCCCGACACCCAAAAACACGGGGTGCTCCTGCCTACTTCGGGTGTAAAGTGTGCTCTGATCACGGGGCATCATGCCCCCTGTTGGAGCCCTGTCGATGAACAAGATCTTGCTTGGAACCCTGCTGTTTTCCCCTCTGCTGGCCGCGGCGGCCACCCCGTCCTTCGAATGCGCCAAGGCGAAAGGCGCCGCCGAAACCCTCATTTGCAAGGATGCCGGACTGGCTGCGCTGGATAACGAGCTGTCAGCCCTCTATCCCAAGGCGATTGCCGGGTTCTCCCCCGAGCAGCAGAAGAGCGAGCGCGCCATCCAGCGCGGCTGGATCAAGGGGCGCAACGACTGCTGGAAGGCGGGCGACTTGCGCCAGTGCGTGGAAGAGAGCTACCAGTTGCGGATCACCGAGTTGCAGATAAAAGGCGGCCAACTGAAGGTGCCGACACCGGTCGATTACCAGTGCGGCAAGAGCGTCACCCTCTCCACCTACTTCTACAACGAGGCCAAGCGGCCCGCCGCCATGATCAACCTGAGCGAGGGTAACAACCAGCAACAGGTGCTCGCCTATGAGACCCCCAGCGCCAGCGGCGCCCGGTACGAGGGGCAAAACCTCACCTTCTGGACCAAGGGGAGCGACGCCATGCTGGAGCGCTACGGTCAGCCCACCCTCAACTGCAGCGAGATCCCGGGCAACTGATCCCCCGCCCGGCCAAGGGCCGGGCAACCACTCCCGTACAGGCAGCAAGAGGGTCACCGACAGGTGACCACTCGCCCCCTTTTACCTATCCCCCTCTCGCCAATCCAGCCCGGACGCCAGGCTTTCGGGCTGGCCTCCATTTGTTGATCTTGCCCGACAATTCGCCATTTCCTCCTTTCCCTTCGCTCGCGGGCCATTAATATAGCCAATTGGCAACACACGTCTCGTCGGAGTCTCCCATGAGCCATGCCAACCACACCCCTTTGGTCAATCGCAGCAAGCTGGAGGCTGAAATCCAGTGCGGTAGCCATCCCGGCGCTTGTTATGGCTTACATCACACTGATTTTCTTTACAGTCGTCATGATTGTTCAAAAGAGAAGGTCAGCAAATAGTGTTAGCTTCAGAGGTAGGCAGGTAACTCATTGATTTAAAATGTTGATTATAAAGCCCTAAACCAAAGTGAAGCGGAGTTAGATAGAAGGCGGTATTAATGTGTTAGTACCGCCTTCCATCTAATCACTGTTAAACACTTCATCGAAATTGGAGTTTTAAATGAACGAAGAGAAGACAATCGAAGAAGTTGAATATGAACAAAGGCTTCGCCGACGGTTGAAGATTCTTCAAGAGCAATTTAAAGAAGGGAAGATAAGAATTGCTGAAGGGCTTGATGTAGAAAAGAGCCTTCTTGCTATTCGCACCGGTCCAGATGGTGAGATAGACCTAGATACAGTAGATGGTCTTGTAAGATCTATGGCCCTAGCAGTTACCGCTATATATGATCGTGAGGAGCTAAAAAAGCAAGCTTCATTGAGTGAAATACAAAATATTTATTTTAAATTCATCGAAGACAATTTTGGACGTTTTTTTAAGATTATGAATCAAAGAGGAATGACCCCTCATGATGCGGGAATGGCAGCACGAAATAGTGAGGGCTCCATAAAAGAAATAACAGAAAATCTAGATGAATTTCTTGAGGTAATAGATCAGTTCTGGGATGGTGTTGGCGAACTCGCACACATTCACGTTGAAGATATGCATCACAATGTGAAGGGTGTTTTTGGCGGTGATCTTTTTCCTTCGCATAATGAAAACATAGCATCCAAGTGTGGCATATATACTGATACTATTGTTCTTCCTGATCCATTCTTAAGATCTAAAATAATTTTCGAACATTATAGTCTCGCAGATAAAGCCTATTACCTCATGAAACATGCAATGAACATCCTGCAATATAAGGATCTAGCGTGTGCAGATGTAGAATATCCGATTGTTGTTATATTGCCTGATATGGGCGTATTGCAAGAAGGTGAGCGTGAGTTTTTCCATCGTTTAGGAAGAGAGGATTCTTTGGTTCACACGGGTAAATTGTTTGGGCGGGATTTTGAGTCTTTCGAAGAGCTAATGGACTTTTGTGGTTCACTGGACTCAGTTGAAAGAACCGTCGCTGAAATATCTGATAGTAGCAGAGTCTTATTCGACACCGATTGGAATGAAGATATCGGAGACCAAATAGAAAAGGCAATGAAAAGTGAACATATGCAGCCTTTTGGTCAAATCACTCCCGGAGTGGTGTTAGCGAGTCAAGCTCTTGGCAGAATGTCCGTAAGCAACGAAATGCTTGTAAAAGCGAGACGCTTAAATGGGACTCCCATAATAGATGCTCCGACATCTTGGCAGTACCTCGTTTGGAAGATGGAATACGATGCTGAAAGGGCTGAATCAGAATTAAAATCTCAAGACCTCCATGTCGTTAAAGGCCTTAGTGACCTTTCAGCCGGTGAGATGGAATGGATTGGAAACATCCCTCCAGAAGCTCTCATTGAAATACGAAAAGTAGGCGCTATGGAAGAGATTAGAGGAATTTTAGGCAAAGGGGTAAATGATTTGATTGAAGTCAATCCTGCCAATTTCCATCGCAGTCGAGACCAGATTTTTGACAATATTAACTTAGCATTTAGCCAACACAAAAAAAATCTAGATGAACTCAGCAATAAGAAATGGAGATTTGCAGGTAAAGACATTGGTTCGTGGTTAGTCGTTGGCACACTTGAGGTCGCAGCAGCGGTCACTGGAACTCCTGTTTGGGGATTGGCTACAATAGCAGCAGACCAAATGTTTGATGTTCCAAAATTAAAAAACATTCCACAATCAATTAGAGACCTCGCAGTAGAAAACAATAAAGTGAAAAAATCAGCAGTAGGTCTTCTTTTCGATATTCATAAGAAAAATGCTTAACAAGGTGCTGTTGTTGGGCAAATTTTCCGCTGCGCTATACATTTTCCGCAGAGCGCAGCGTTAAGTACATAAAATGACGAAGCGTCTCTCAGCCCGTAAGTTCAAATAGTGAAGCGTATTCGAATAATCGTAAATCCTCCCGTATAAGCAAGGATCGGGAAATCTCCTTGGGGAGCCCCTTTCGGCCACCGAGTGGCCCTGTCTGGCTCGCCGGAGTCACTATAAGCTGGATTTATGAGTTTTCCGTTGATGACCCCATATTTGCTTATATTGGCGATCACCAGTTCACCAGCACCTGTTGCGGCCCCATCACGGGTCAGCTCGGTCATATCCCGCCCCTGCGGCACACCTCACTGCGCCGCAGACAGGCAGGGTATTGTTTCCCCCTGAAAGCCGCCGAGCCGAGTTTAGCGGTTCAGGAGCGCCATCATGGACGACGGCTCAGCCGCAGGCGGCACCGGGATGTGCCGCGTGCGGCGTTCCGTCCGACCCGATGAAGGGGGCGAGGGAATCCGCGAAGCGGACGGCTTGTCGGGGGAGAAGACCTTTGGTCTTACTTGCAATAAAAAATGGGTATTTCCAAAGTCACTCGCCCCGGCCCGACTGGCGAGCAACCCGAGGGCAGCGCCCTCGCATTCTATGGGGCAAAGCCACATCCAGAGCGCTGCTGTGCAATGCACTGCGCCGACAGCTCCTCCATGGGGATTCTCTCCCCCCTGCCACTGGCCTATAGTGAGCCCCTACTCGAACAACCTTTGCGAGCAGCACCATGTATATCGGCGAATTTGCCCGGCTGGCGGGCACCACCCCAAAGGCGGTCCGTCTCTACGAGCAGATCGGGCTGCTGCCAGAGCCCAGGCGGCGCGGCAAGTATCGCGTCTACCGGGCCGAGGATCTGGAGTGGGTCGGTTTTATCCGCGAGGCCCAGCGGCTTGGCTGCAAGCTCGGGGAGCTGGTTCCCCTGCTCGCGGGCGTCACCAGCCTCGATCACTTCCCCTGGCAGAAGGTGGAGCAGCTTATCGCGGACAAGCTGGCGCAGATCGAGGCGGAGGTCGCCCGGCTGCAACGCCAGCATCAGGGCTTGAGCCAGTGCGCCACGCTGCTGGCGCAGCACCCTTGCCGCTATGGCGACCCCGTCCAGCGCGAGCCGCTCCCGCTGGCTGAGCAAGGGCTTGCAGGACGAGCGCACCAGGTGGCTTGACTCTGTCCCATGGGACAAGGGGTGTAATGGGGGCTCACTTCAAGGAGCCATACCATGACCCCCAACCTGCTTGTTCTCAACGGCAACCCCAAACCCGACAGCCTCTGCCACGCCCTCGCCCGAGAGTATGCCCGCAGTGCCGAGCAAGGGGGCGCGCGCGTCACCCTGCATCACGTGGGGGAGCTCGCCTTCGCGCCGGATCTTCACCATGGCTATGACGAGGTGCAGCCCCTCGAACCGGATCTGCAGTCGGTGCAGCAGAGCCTGACGCAGGCCCACCATCTGGTGATCGTCGCCCCCGTCTGGTGGGGCCACCTGCCAGCCCGGCTCAAGGGGCTGCTGGATCGCACCCTGCTGCCTGGTTTCGCCTTTCGCTACCAGCCGGGGAAGGCGTACCCGGAGCAGTTGCTCGCCGGCAAGACGGCACGCCTGCTGCTCACCATGGACAGCCCCCCCTGGTATTACCGCTGGTGGCAGGGAGCCCCCCTGGATCGCACCCTGGACAAGCCGGTGCTGGGGCTGTGCGGTATCCGGCTGACCCACCGCCAGCATCTGGGGCCCGTCCACACCTCGGATGAGGGGGCCCGCCAGCGCTGGCTCAGCCAGGCCGGGGCCGCCGCCCGCCAGGATGTGCAGCGGCTGGGCAGGCGCCCCGCCTAATCCCTGCCATGGGCATGTTTTGCCCATTAAAAAGCCCCGCAGTTGCGGGGCTTTTGTCGTCGAGGCGGGGGTTATTTTGCCGCGATGGCGTCTGCCATGGGGCTCTGGAACTCCTGCTCGGCTTCTGCGAAGCGATCCTGCATGGCCTTGGAGGGGGCCTTGTCCAGCAGGCTGAACAGCACGATGGCCAGGGTGGCAAACAGGAAGCCCGGGATGATTTCGTACAGACCCAGCCAGCCGAACTGCTTCCAGATGATGACGGTCAGGGCACCGACCAGCATGCCCGCCAGGGCGCCGTTGCGGGTCATGCGGGACCAGAGCACGGAGAGCAGCACCACGGGGCCGAAGGCGGCACCGAAACCGGCCCAGGCGTAGCTCACCAGCCCCAGCACCCGGTTTTCCGGGTTGGTGGCGACGGCGATGGCCACCAGAGCGATCAGCAGCACCATGGCGCGGCCGACCCACACCAGCTCTTTCTGGGAGGCGTTCTTGCGCAGGAAGGGCTTGTAGAGATCCTCGGTGATGGCGCTGGAGCAGACCAGCAGCTGGCAACTGAGGGTACTCATGACCGCAGCTAGGATGGCGGAGAGCAGCACGCCGGCAATCCAGGGGTTGAACAGGATCTTGGAGAGCTCGATGAAGACGCGCTCCGGGTTGGCGGTCACGCCGCCCGCCTGCTCGGTGAAGGTGGAGAAGTAGGCCAGGCCGAAGAAACCGATGGCCACGGCGCCACCCAGGCACAGCACCATCCAGGTCATGCTGATGCGACGGGCGCTGGCCATGGAGTGGTGGGAGTCCGCCGCCATGAAGCGCGCCAGGATGTGGGGCTGGCCGAAGTAGCCCAGGCCCCAGGCCATCAGAGAGATGATGGCGATGAAGTCCAGGTTCTTGAACATGTCGAGGTTGCTGGCGTTCTGCGCCGCCACCTGCACCATGGCGGTGTCGATGCCGCCCACGGCGATGATGACGAACACAGGAGTCAGGATGAGGGCGAAGATCATCAGGGTCGCTTGCACGGTGTCGGTCCAGCTTACCGCGAGGAAGCCGCCGAAGAAGGTGTAGGTGATGGTGGCCGCGGCACCGATCCAGAGGGCGGTGTCATAACTCATGCCGAAGGTGCTCTCGAACAGGCGGGCACCGGCCACCACGCCGGAGGCGCAGTAGATGGTGAAGAACAGCAGGATCACCAGGGCGGAGAGGATGCGCAGCACCCGGCTCTTGTCTTCGAAGCGGTAGGTGAAATAGTCCGGCAGGGTCAGGGCGTTGCGGTTCTTCTCGGTGTGAACCCGCAGCCGACCGGCCACCCAGCGCCAGTTGAAGTAGGCGCCGATGATGAGGCCGATGGCGATCCAGCTCTCGGAGATGCCGCCGATGAAGACGGCGCCAGGCAGGCCCATCAGGAGCCAGCCACTCATGTCGGAGGCACCGGCGGAGAGGGCGGTCACCCAGCTCCCCATCCGGCGGCCGCCGAGAATGTAGTCGTCAAAGTTACGTGTGGCGCGATAGGCGATGAAGCCGATCAACACCATCCCGAGGATGTACACCAGAAAGGTGATGAGCATGGGGGTGCTAGCTGTCATTCAAAACTCCGTTATGTGACGTCTGTGCCCGTTCTTGCGACGGACTCTTCCTTAAAAAAACCGGCCTAGAGTAATCAGCAGATCGCCGGACCACAACCACTTTTAACAAATAAAAAACACATGGAAAACGTTTAACACCTAACCAAGCAACCACTCAATTGCAATAAGGCCGGATTTTATCCCGATCTGCCAAGGGTTTACCCTGATGATCCCCTCCCCCGCGCCATAAAAAAGCCCCGACAGTGGCCGGGGCTCGGAATACCGACGGGCGGGATCAGCGGTTGATGGCGATGGGCATGCCGCTGCGCTGCTCCAGGGCCTGCTTGACCAACTGGGAGTCGCTGTCCGCGTGGGCGATGAAGCGGGTCACGGCGGTGGACATGGGCAGCGGGGCCGGCAGGCTGGAGTTGAACTCCTCCTGGTTGCGGGAGAGGGGCTGGTGCACTTCCAGGTAGCGGCGGCCATCCGGCTCGACAGAGGCCTTGATGGGCTGGTTCACGAACTGGACGCGGGTACCGACCGGGACCTGCTTGAACAGGTACTCGATGTCGTCGTTGCGCAGACGCACGCAGCCGTGGCTCACCCGCAGGCCGATGCCGAACTGGGCGTTGGTGCCGTGGATGGCGTACATCTTGCCGATGTAGAGCGCGAACAGCCCCATGGGGTTGTCCGGACCGGCCGGCCAGACCGCAGGCAGGGTCTCGCCACGGGCGGCGTACTCGGCGTGCATCTTCGCGGTCGGGGTCCAGGTCGGGCCCGCCTTCTTGCGCTGCACGCTGGTCACCCAGTCTTCCGGGGTGTCGGTGCCGAGCTGGCCGATGCCAATCGGCAGCACTTCCACCACCTTCTTGCCTTTGGGGTAGTAGTAGAGGCGCATCTCGGCGACGTTCAGCACGATGCCTTCACGGGGGGCATCCGGCAGGATCAGCTGGTGCGGCACGACCAGCTTCTCGCCCGCCTGCAGCAGCAGGGGGTCTGCCTTGGGGTTGGCTTCCAGCATGTTGGTCAAGCCGAGCTGGAATCTGGCCGCTGCCGCTTCCAGGGGTTGGCCCGCCTCTTCCGGGGACACCACGTAGTCCAGGTTCTCCCCCACCAGGCGGCTGTTGGCTGCGGGCAGGGCATATTCGATGGCGAGGGCGGGCATGGCGGCCAGGATCAGGGAGCAGCACAGTGCGGCCGCCGTGTTGTGGAGGAGCTTCATAACTTTCCTGTGATAAAGGGGGTGGTTCAGCACTCTGGCCAGCGCGGAGGCGACGGGCGCGCCCGGGGCGAAGAGAAGGCCGCCATTTTTCTCCTCTGCCATGCAAATTTCAACCGCCACGTGCTGACGGGTCGGTGATTAAATACGGTGCCGCGCTGCGCCGCGGCACCTTGCCATAAGCGGGATCAGCCGTTTTTCCAACTGTGCATGTCATAACCGGTTGGCGACTGATGCAAACGCAGATGGAATTGCTCAATTATCGCAAATATGTGGTCGAAAATATCAGCCTGTATCCCTTCATACTCGGCCCAGGCGGTGGTCGCCGTGAAGCAGTAGATCTCCAGCGGCAGGCCGTCCGTGGTCGGTGCCAACTGGCGCACCATCAGGGTCATGTCCTTGCGAATACCCGCATGAGCCCGCAGGTAGGCGTCCAGATAGGCGCGCAGGGTGCCGAGGTTGGTGAGGTGGCGACCATTGATGGGGCAGCTGATGGCATCGCTGAGCTGCTGGTTGTAGCTGCTGAGCTCCTGCTCCTTGCGGCTGAGGTAGGGCGCCAGCAACCTGGCCTGCTTGAGCTGCAACTGCTCCTGCGAGGTGAGGAAGCGCACGCTGGTCATGTCAATGTTGACGCTGCGCTTGATGCGGCGCCCGCCGGATTCGGTCATCCCCTGCCAGTTCTTGAAGGAGTCGGAGATGAGGGCATAGGTAGGGATGGTGGTGATGGTCTTGTCCCAGTTCGACACCTTGACCGTGGTGAGGCCGATGTCGGTCACCTCGCCGTCCGCCCCGTACTTGTCCATCTGCAGCCAGTCACCGACGCTCAGCATGCGGTTGGCGGAGAGCTGGATACCCGCCACCAGGCCGAGGATGGGGTCCTTGAACACCAGCATCAGGACCGCGGTCATGGCCCCCAGGCCGCTGAACAGGAAGAGGGGCGACTTGCCGAGCAGCAGGGCGATCATCAGGATGCCCACCAGGATGCTGGCCACCAGTTTCACCCCCTGGAAGATGCCGCGCAGGGGCAGATCCCGCCCAAGCCGGGTATGGCGGCTCAGGGAGAGCAGGCAGTCGAGCAGGGCGAACAGGGCCAGCAGCAGGAACAGCAGGATCCAGAGCTGGGCCAGCAACTCGATAAGCGCCAGGCTCTCGGACGCTTTGGGCAGCCAGATCTCCGCCTGACCGAGCAGTACGGCGCCCTGGAACACGAAGGCGAGCCGGTAGAAGAGGCGTTGCTGCAACTGGGGCGGCAGCCACATCTGCTTGGTCTTGCCAAGCAGCCCCACCAGGCGCACCAGCAGGATGCGGTGCAGCACCAGGTGCAGCACCATGGCGGTCAGCACGATGAACCCCAGGGCGATCACCAGGGCCATCATGGGGGTCACATCGACCCCCAGGCCTGACAACCAGTTGAAAAACATCTCTTTCATCGTTACCTCCGCAATATCACACAGCGGTCAGGGTACGCATCTGGTCCCCCATGTCAAATGACAGGCCGATCACTATTGCCGAAACGACAACGCCCGGCAGGGGCCGGGCGTTGTCATCACCAGAGGGTGCCTTAGCCGACCAGGCTCAGGGCATCACGGGCGATCACCAGCTCTTCGTTGGTGGGCATCACCAGGGCCAGACGGCTGCCTTCGACGGTGATGGGGCCTTCACCGCCCAGTACGGCGGCGTTGTTCGCCTCCTTGTCGATCTTGAAGCCGAGCAGGGCCAGTCGGGCCAGCACCATCTCGCGCACCATGGCGGCGTTCTCGCCGATGCCGCCGGTGAACACCAGGGCGTCAAGGCGACCATCCATGGCGGCAGCATAGGCACCGACGTACTTGGCAACGCGATAGGTGAAGACGTCCAGTGCACGCTTGGCACCGGCGTCGGTGGCGTAGTTGCCGGTGACGTAGCGGCAGTCGCTGCTCTCCTCGGTCATGCCCAGCAGGCCGGATTCGCGGGTCAGCACCTGGTTGATCTTGTCCACGCTGTAACCCAGGTTGTCGTGCATGAAGAAGACGATGGCAGGGTCGATGTCACCGGAGCGGGTGCCCATCGCCAGCCCTTCCAGCGGGGTCAGCCCCATGGAGGTGTCGACGGACTCGCCGTTCTTGATGGCGCAGACGGAGGCACCGTTGCCCAGGTGGCAGTTGATGATGTTGAGCTCATGGAGCGGTTTGCCCAGCGCCTTGGCGGTCTCTTCGGCGATGAAGCGGTGGGAGGTGCCGTGGGCGCCGTAACGACGGATGCCGTTCTCGCGATAGAGCTTGTAGGGCAGCGCGTAGAGGTAGGCTTCCTCTGGCAGGGTCTGGTGGAAGGCGGTGTCGAACACGGCCACGTTCTTGTCGGCCAGGGCCGGGAACACCTTGAGGGCGGCACGGATGCCGATGAGGTGCGCCGGGTTGTGCAGGGGGGCAAACGGAATGGCGGCCTCGATGCCGGCGATCACGCCGTCATCGATGCGCACGGAGCGGGAGAACTGCTCGCCGCCGTGCACGATGCGATGGCCGATGGCGACCAGCTGATCGGCCAGGGCGGGATCCTGGGGCAGGATGTGGCCCACGATGTGGTCGAGGGCTTCCTGGTGCGCGGCACCGGCGCCCAGCATGGCGTCGCCCTTGACCCCGTGGAGTTTCCATTTGATACGTGCGTCATCCAGATTGAAGCATTCGGCCAGGCCGGACAGCATGTCCTCGCCCGTTTCAGCGTCCATTACGGCAAATTTCAGGGAAGAGCTACCGCAGTTAAGGATCAATACCAACTTGCTCATGTTCTACATCTTCCTGTGCTTCGGCTTTACGCCGACAGTGTCGTGTCATCCAGCGATGGATGGGATTCCCCTGCCGGGGGCTTATGGTCGCAGGAGGGTGCGTCCAATTTTTCAAATCGTTGGGCGCAGACCGTTCGTCTGGCGCGCGCGTCGAATCAGCGATTCGCAACGGGCCTCTGTTGGCCCAATCACTCGGGACTCCAGGCCCCGGTTGCCACTCAGGCGCCGGTCAGCAGCGACTGGTGAACCTTGACGACCAGCTTCTTGACCGGACCTGGGGTCGTCAGGGTACAGAGGGGGCGATGCAGTTCTCCCGGCCAGAAGATGGCGAAGTCGCCGGGCTGCAACGCCAGATAACTGGTCTGCTCATCATCGACGAACCAGAGATCGGGGTGAGGATGGTCGGCACCGTCCCGGCTGTAGGCGTGAGGGCCCACGCCGATCCACTCCTCGCCGCGCAGCAGCAGCTGGATGTCCAGATACTGCTCATGAAACTCGCCCCGGCGATCCGCCACCGGCTCTGTCAGATCCTCGCTCACCAGGCAGAACAGCGTGAGGCCGTCGACCTCCTGCTTGCCGAGGGGGGCGTGCAGCCAGCGTTCGACGCTTTGCACCACCTCGGCCACGATACGGTTCAGGGGGGCGGGCAAGGGGGTGCGTTGCAAGGTATCCAGACTGCCGGTGATCATGAGGTTCGCATCCTTAGGTATATCTGTGGTCTATCTTTGTGCACCAATGAAAAAGGACCATTGAAGGTCCTTTTATCGTCTCGTCTGCCATCCGTGCAGACGGGGGCGCTGTCGCTTCCAAGCCGATGGCGCCGAGTCACTGTTGCATACTCGTCCGCCCCTGCCAAGAGATACTCGCCCATTCACCCGATGATCGTACCAGTTGAAACAATATTATTCACTACCCAATCTCCCCCGACTTTGACCAGACGCAAAAACGGGAGCATCTGCTCCCGTTTTTTTTCCATCACCCGCTCAAAGCGGTGCCATTCAAACCTTGCCGGCGTTTTCCACCGGCTTGGCGTACATGGCGCGCCAGATGGCCTTGTGCTCTTGTGGCACCTCGGACTGGCGAGTCAGGAAGGCACTCTGCTCTATGGTGCTGGCCTTGCCTGGCACATCCGCCGCGAGGTAGTTGCCCGGGAAGAGGCGATAGCTGCTCCAGATCGCCTTGTCGATGAGCGCCGCCAGCTCGTCCGGATCGCTGAAGCCCTCGGTGATGGGGGCGCCGAAGGAGACATGTACCCGCCCCTTCTGGCCGACGATGCCCGCGACGATACTCTCGATGTCCTCGAACTCGCCCTTCTCGTAGCTGCCGTTGACCGACTTCTCGTAGAGCTCGCGCGCCTTGGCCTTGTCGGTGGGATCCAGCTCGTAGCTGATGCTCACCGGCACGATGTTGAGGCTGCGCATGTAGTCGACGAACTCGATCTTCTGCTTCTTGCCGTCCACATAGAACATCTTGAGGATGGCCGGATCCGTCTTGTCGTCCCCGTCCTTAGCGCGCCCCTCCTTCTGGGCGATCCAGATGGAGTGCCCCTCGTGCACCGACTGGCCGATGTAGGCCGACAGCTCGCCGAGGGCCTTCATCATCTCCCGCGGTCCCTTGGCGGAGCGCTTGACGATGAAGCTCTTGTTGAGCTTCATCAGCTCGGTGGCGCAGGGCTTGCGCAGCAGATTGTCGCCGATGGCGATGCGCACGGTATCGAAACCGTGGGTGTGCAGCCCCCAGTTGACGAACGCCGGATCCATGGCGATGTCCCTGTGGTTGGAGACGAACAGGTAGCCCTGCTCCTTCTTGAGGTGTTCGAGCCCGGAGAAGCTCACTCCCTGGGTGGAGGTGGCGATCATCCTGGTCATGTAGCGGGTCACCCCCATCTGTACCTGATGGATGGTGCTGACCTTGGCCCACTTGTGGCGCAGGAACTGGCGGATCAGCGGGCGAATGGCCCAGCCCAGCCAGCTCATCAGGGAACCGAAGCGGTATTTGGCGATGGCGCCGATAAACTCGTCATCCTGGATCAGCCGCTCGATGGCAGCCGGCACTTCTTCATCGCGATAGGGGCGAATGTCCGCGAATCTATCTACTTCTGTCACAATGTCTGCCTTGCATGTATGGAGTCGCGGCCTGCGTCTGCCGGCCGGGAAAATTCAGGGCGCAATTTTACACGCTTTTATCCCCAGGGGTATGAGAGGCGTACAGATAGTGCGATCTTGCAGTGAAAAAGCGATGGCGGTCACCCGCCAGCCCCCTTTCGACAACGGCTCTGCTAGCCAGCGGGATTGATGAGCGCGGTGAGGACGTGGTCCTCCCAGCGGCCGTTGATCATCAGATAGTCCCGAGCGTACCCCTCCTGCTCGAACCCCAGCCGTTCGAGGAGCGCGCCGCTTCGCAGGTTCGCGGGCATGTAGCTGGCCATGATGCGATGCAGGCCCCGCTCCCGGAACAGGTGATCGATGCCGGCGGCCACCACCTCCTGCATCAGGCCCTGCCCCTCGTGCTCCTTGTCGATGGCATAGCCCAGGTGGCACGCCTTGAACATGCCCATCACAATGTTCGTGAAATTGCAGGTGGCGAGCACCCGCTCCCCCCTGGGATCGAGCGCCACCAGTTGCACGGCACTGCCCTCGAAATAGTGGCCGTAACCGTCGCGCAAGCGGGTCTGCCAGTGGGCCAGGGTGTAGAAGCTCTCCTCCCGCCTGGGCTCCCAGGGGGCCAGGTGGGCGCGATTGCGCAGATAGAAATCCACCATCAGGCAGGCCCGCTCCGGGGTCAGCACGGTCAGCCGGGTACGGGGGGTGGCAATGTGGGGCAGCGTCGTCATCTCGCCCTCAGGAGGTTGGAAGCGGACAAAAGGGTCATCAGAGATCCCTCAGCCTCAGCCACTCGTCCCGCAGCAGGCCGTAGTGCACGTGATCCACCACCCTGTCCGCCAGCCGCTCCGCCCGCCGGGTCATCCCCTCCTGGGTCATTCCCAGCCGCTCGCACACGGCTCGGCTCGCCTCGTTCTCGAGGGCGGCGCTGATCTCCACCTTCTCCATCCCCATCTCCTCGAAGGCGTGATGGATCAGGGCCTGGCAGGCCCGGGTGATGATGCCGTGCCCCTGCCAGCGCTCCGCCAGCCAGTAGCCGATGGTCACCTTGCCGAGATCCTGATCGATCTGGTTGTAACCGATGACGCCGACCACCTCCCCCTGATACTCGATGGCCGTGGTCAGCCCCTCCCCTCGGGCAAACTTCTCGATGGCGTGGCGAATGAAGGTGGCGCTGTCGGCGGGCTGCTGGATGTGGGGCACCCAGGGCAGCCACTGGGAGAGGTAGTCGCGGTTGCGCTGGCAGAGGCGAAACAGCTCGCTGGCCATGTCGGGTTGCAGGAACAGGAGCGCCAGCTCGTCATCCAGTTGCCATGAAAACATCGCCACTCCTCCCCGGTTCCGCTCCGGCCATCTGCCGGCATGGGAGCCAATGTAGTCAATCAATCCCTTGTTTGCCAAGGACTTTTCAACCGACTTCCCCGCTGGCAACCCCCATATGGCGATCCCCATGCGGGCACCTTGCCCCCCAGGTCATCAATCACCCCTCACAGCGGTTCAACATGCTGCCATTACCAGCATTTATGGATGATTGGCGCTGTAAAAGTGAATCGTGCTACCTGTTTTCGCTGCCCTGTGACAAATGACAGGCCGTTATTTTCCCCCTTCCCACTAGTGTAAGAGCGCCGGGCAACGGACCCGGCGTGTAATCTTCATCGACTAAGGAAAGACGAGATGAACAAAGTCTATTTGGCCGTCATGCTGGCCTGCTGGGGAAGCGCCGCCATGGCGGCAGAACAGGTGGAAGTGAACCAGGTCTCCGACCTGGCCGGTGCGGTGAGTGGCGCCGCCAAGATTGGCGCCCTTGGCGCCGGGGATGGCGAGTTTCGCAAGGTGCGGGCGGTGACGCTGCCCAATGGCCAGCAGCGGATACGCTATGAGCAGACCTGGCAGGGGATTCCGGTGTGGGGCCAGGTTCTGGTGGCCGATCAGGCGCTGGGGGGCCAGGTCAATCAGGTGTCCGGCACCATGCTGCGCAAGATCGATGCCGACCTGACGGGCCCGGCCGTAGCCCTCTCCGCCAGCGACGCCGCACGCCAGGCTCGCAGCGGTGCCAAGGGGAGCAACGAACAGGTCAAGCTGTTCGTGATGCAGGATGAGACCGGCCAGGCCAGACTGGTCTATCTGGTCTCCTGGCTCGCCGCCAGCAAGGAACCGAGCCGCCCCTTCGTGATGATCGACGCCCAGACCGGCAGCGAGCTCAAACGCTGGGAGGGGATCAACCACAAGGACGCCACCGGCCCGGGGGGCAACGTCAAGACCGGCAAGTATTTCTACGGTGCCGACTTTGGCCCCCTGCAGGTGGATGACAACTGCCGCATGACGGGGACCAACGTGGACACCCTCAACATGAATCACGGCACCACGGGGGGCACCATCCACCAGTTCACCTGCCCGGAGAACACGATCAAGGAGATCAACGGTGCCTACTCGCCCCTCAACGATGCCCACTACTTCGGCAACGTGGTGTTCGACATGTACCGCAACTGGTACAACACGGCGCCGCTGAGCTTCAAGCTCAAGATGCGGGTGCACTACAGCCGCAACTACGAGAACGCCTTCTGGGACGGCAGCCAGATGACCTTCGGCGACGGGGCCACCACCTTCTATCCGCTGGTGAGCCTGGATGTGGCGGCCCACGAGGTGAGCCATGGCTTCACCGAGCAGAACTCAGGACTGGTCTACTCCGGTCAGTCTGGCGGCATCAACGAGGCCTTCTCCGACATGGCGGGGGAAGCGGCCGAATACTACATGAAGGGCAGCAACGACTGGCTGGTGGGGGCCCAGATCTTCAAGGGCAACGGCTCCTTGCGCTACTTCGAGGACCCGGCCCGGGACGGCAAGTCCATCGGCCACGCCAGCGATTACTATGACGGCATCGACGTACACCACAGTTCCGGGGTCTACAACCGCGCCTTCTACCTGCTGGCCAACACCAGCGGCTGGCAAACCCGCAAGGCGTTCGAGGTGTTCGTGCTGGCCAACCGCCTCTACTGGGGCCCCAACACCACCTTCGATCAGGGGGCGTGCGGGGTGACCAGGGCCGCCACGGATCTCGGTTACAGCGTGAGCGACGTGGCAGCCGCCTTCACCGCCGTCGGGGTCAACGCCACCTGCGGCGGCACCACGCCCCAACCGGGCAGCGTGCTGCAAAACGGGGTACCGGTGAGCAATCTCACCGCCGCCAAGGGGGGCAAGCTGAACTTCACCGTCGAGGTGCCCGCCGGCAGAAGCCAGCTGGTGGTGACCAGCAGCGGCGGCAGCGGGGATGCGGATCTCTACGTGAAGTTCGGCAGCGCGCCGACCGCCAGCAGCTATGACTGCCGCCCCTACAAGAGCGGCAATGCCGAAACCTGTACCCTGAACGCCCCCAAGGCGGGGACCTGGCACGTGCAGCTGAGCGGGTTCAGCGCCTTCTCCGGCGTCACCCTCAAGGCCAGCTACTGAGTCTGAGCGGGCATCAAGGGGAATAAGCGAAGAGCGCCGGCCTGGTCCGGCGCTTTTTTATGTCCGCTTGCCCGACCAGCGCCGGGCAAGGGTACGGGCCGCCTCCAGCACCCGCTCCTTGGCGGGATTGGGGCGCTTGCCGCTGCGCCAGGCCATCATCACGTCCCAGTGATCCGGTGGCAGATCCACCACGTCCAGCTTCACCAGGCGACCGAACTCCAGATCCCGGGTGATGGCGAGCGCCGGCATCAGGGTGATGAAGCCGTGCTCCAGCGCCAGCTCCCGTGCCGCACTCGCTGGCTGGATGGCGTGCAGCGGGCTCGCCACCTGGCGCAGCAGACGCAACTGCAGGATCAGCTCGTCGCAGCCCGTCCCCCACTGCTGGGGCGCCAGCCGCTCGTTGGCGATGTCCTGCAGGGTCAGCCCCTGCCGCCCGGCCAGCGGGTGGGTGGCGCAGGCCACAGCGATGATGGGGGAACGGTAAAGCAGTTCGAGCTGGATGCCCGCGATGGCAGGGCACTTGAGAATGAAGCCCACGTCGGTCTCGCCGGTCAGCAACTCCTGCATGATGATGCCAGAGTGATCCGTGTTGCAGCGGATCTCGAAGGTCTCATCCACCAGGGCCAGCAGCAGGGGGCCGAACACCGCCGTGGTCAGAGAGGGGAGGCAGGAGAGCCGGATCCGCGGCAATGCAGGCGCCCCCTGCATCGCCAGCCGCCCCCCTTCCAGTGCGCTCAGGGCCGCAGTCGCGGCAGGCAGAAACTGCTCGCAGGCCGGGGTCGGGGTGGCCCCCCGACGATGGCGACGGAACAGGGACTGACCCAGCTCCTGCTCCAGCACGGCAATGCGCTGGCTCACCATGGGTTGTGACCAGCCGCGAATGGCGGCCACCTTGCTGAAGCTGCCACGGTTGGCCACATCCAGCAGCAGTTGCAAATCGTCGAGGGTCATAGCCATAACCAAATCCAATATGAAATATAGCCAGTTGTCGGCTACCACTATATCTGGAGCCCCACCAGAATAGCAGCATCAATCGTCATGAACCGGCTGAACGCCACCGAGCCAGGGAGTTGTCATCCCCCTTGGCTCTGTTTGGTGACTGCGCCGTTCGGGCAAGAAAGACAACAATATCAGCGAAGCAAACAGAGGTATCAGGGTCATGGTGGATCGGGCGAGGCGGTTGGGGCGGTGGTTCTTGGCATTGGATTCCCTGCTGGTGATCCTGGGCTTTTTCGTGGTGATGCCCATGATCAGCCTGCGCTTCGTCGACCAACTGGGCTGGGCCGCCGGTGTGGTCGGACTGGCACTGGGGCTGCGTCAGCTTACCCAGCAAGGGCTGGGGGTCTTTGGCGGCTCCCTCGCCGACAAGTTCGGGGCGCGCCCCCTCATCGTCTGCGGCATGCTGCTGCGGGCGCTGGGGTTTGCCAGCCTGGCCTATGCCCAGAGCGGATTGGAGCTGATCCTCTCCTGCATCATCTCGGGGCTGGGTGGCTGCCTGTTCGATCCCCCCCGCGCCGCCCTGGTGATCAAGTTCACCCGGCCACGGGAGCGGGGTCGCTACATCTCCCTGCTGATGATGCTGGAGAGCGCCGGCGCCGTGGTGGGAGCCCTGCTCGGCAGCTGGCTGCTCAACTTCGATTTTGAATACGTCTGCCTGCTGGGTGCCGGCCTCTTCGTCTGCGCCGCCCTGTGCAACCTGCTGATCCTGCCCCCCTACAAGCTTTCGGTACGTCCGACGCCGATCCGGGACGGCCTCGGCCAGGTGCTGGCGGACAAGGCCTTCTGCCGACTGGTGCTGATCTTAAGCGGCTACTACGCGCTCTGGGTGCAGGTCATGCTGATCTTCCCCATTCTGGTCAAACAGATGGCGGGCAGCACCACGGCGGTGGGCTGGATGTATACCCTGGAGACGGCCATCTCCCTGGCCCTGCTCTACCCCCTTGCCCGGTTCGGCGAGCGCCACTTCAAGCTGGAGAACCGCCTGATGGCGGGGGTGCTGCTGATGACCACGGGGATCGGGCTGGTGGCCTTTGCCACCACCTTGCCCGCCGTCTTCCTGCTGCTCGCCTGCTTCTATCTCGGCATCGTCATCGCCGAGCCGGCGCGGGAAACCCTGATGACCAAGCTGTCACAACCGGGGGCGCGGGGCAGCTACATGGGCTTCAGCCGACTGGGGCTGGCGCTCGGGGGCATGACGGGTTACGTGGGGGGCGGTGCCCTGCACGACTACGCCATGGCCCAGGGGCAACCCTGGTTGCCCTGGCTGGTACTCGGCACCGTCGGTGTCACCACCTTGCTGCTGCTGGCCAACTGCTTCCAGCGCGGCTCCCGCCTGGCAGGGGTCAACGCCTGATCCTCTGGCAATCATCCCGTCTACCCCGGGCGCCCTTCTCTTGAAGGGCGCCCTTTTTTATCTTCTTCTTGCATTGCCCTCCCCCTCGTCTGCGCCCATCCACCCAAAAATCCCCCATAAAAAAAGCGGCAGATTGCTCTGCCGCTTTTGCCCAGCCCGCTTGGCTGTTACTTGTTGATATCCAACATGTTGTTTTGCAACATGAAATCGATCACCTGGTTGGCAGTCGTCCCTGAACCGCCCGTCAGGGTGTCGAAGGTGTGGTTCATCAGCACTATCTCCTGAGTCACCGGCGCCGCACTGCTCTCCTTGACCTGCAGATGCACCCCTTCGCTGTCCTGGAACACCGAGAGCAGGCTCTTCAGGGAGCTCTCGCTCTTGCTGCCATCGCTGTCTAGCAAGTCGCTCAGATCCAGCTTGTCCCCTTCCGACTTGCTGAAATCGACGATGTAGTCCTTGGCCACCTTGCCAGCCTCGGTATCCCCCTTCAGCCAGGTGAAGGTATCAGCACCTGCATCCCCCATGAGGATGTCGTTTCCGGCCCCCCCGATCAGGATGTCGTTGCCCAGTCCGCCGCTCAATATGTCGTTGCCGGTACCGCCATAGAGGGTGTCGTTGCCACTGCCACCATAGAGGCGATCGTTGCCGCTCTCCCCATAGAGGGTGTCGTTGCCGCTACCACCGAACAGGGTGTCGTTGCCGGCACCGCCGTACAGGAAGTCATCTCCCCCCTGACCGAACAGGATGTCATTGCCATCACCGCCGAGGAGGGTGTCACCCTTGTCATTGGTCGACGACTGATCGAACTCGCTGGCATGATCCGTGATGTAGGCGTGCACCTGGGCATCGGTCACCGACCCTGCCCCCAGCTTGCCGCTCACATACTGCTTGATGGCCGCATACCCTTCCCCGCTGATGCCGGTGAAGCGTACCGCGTCGCCAAACAGGATGTCGTCGCCGGCACCGCCATCGATCCGGTCACTGCCCGGCTTGTTGTTGACGGAGCTACCCAAGATGGTGTTGGCCAAGTCGCTAGCATTGACGCCGGTCATGATGACACCGTCAGAGTCGTAGGACTTGAGATCGTTATAGGAAATGTTATTACCCAATCCGATCGCCTCGACGGTCACCCCTTTTGCGGTCAACAGCTGGTAACCCAACAAGGCGTCGGCCCGAACCTCATCGGTGCTGTTTCGCCCATCCCCGCCCAGCAGCTGGATCTGGTTCTGGCCGTTGCTGCCCTTGACGATAACTCCCACCGTGGTCCCCGACCAACCACCCCATACTTGAGTCCACTTGATCACTTCCCCTTTACTGTTGACCACTTCGAGACCGCTGTAGGCCACGGTATTGCCGAGCACATAATTGTTGAGGTTCAAAGAAGTAGCGTTGAGATAGTCGTCATTGGCAAAAGCCCTGTCGATGATCTTCACATCACGGAGCCTAGTGGTGGTGCCGAGATCATAGAAGGTCGGCTCGCCATCGGTGATGAAGTAGGCCAGGTTCTTCGCATCCACATTGCTTGTCGCCGTGCTTGCGGCAAACCAGTCCGCCGCCTTGCTGAATGCGGCCTCATAGTTGGTGCCACCGTCGGCGGACATCCCCTTGAGGGCATCAAGCAAGGTCTTTAATGCCCCGCTATCGGTCAGATTGACGCTGACACTGCCATGGGTCGTGGTATCGAAATCCACAAGGAAGATATTGACGGTACCCGCATTGTCAGTGCCCGCACTGGTCTTGAGGCTGGTAAAGACCTTCTCCAGTTGTGTGCGGATCGTCTCTATTGCGTCGTCACCGATACTACCGGAACTATCAACGATGAAGGCAATGTTGTAGTTCTGACCCGGCAGCACAACGCTGCCATCCAGATCCCCCACAACGATATTGTGCTCACTGCCATAGGTCTGGTCCTGGTTGCCCGGCTCCCCTTCGGTGGCATTGAAGTAGCTCAGACGGATACTGTCTTCGTCGCTGGCGGTGTTTGACGACTCCGAATACAACTCGCGTGTGATCGCCTCCACCTTGAGATCCACCCGACCAGCGCTGCTGCCCGGCACTCGCAGCGTCAGTCCGCTCAACTTCACATCCAGCGCGATCTCACTCCACAGACCGCTGTTGGCGGTGAGGGTAAGCTTGCCATCAACCCCGACGGTTCCCAGCAATTGGCTACCGCTGTAGAGTGCAGCACCCTTCGGCATCCCGCTCAGTACCAGGCTGTCGAGCACTTCGCTGCCATCCCGATCGCTCAGGGAGGCGCTCACCTCCAGCGGGTAGTCGACCACCACCGGCTGCACCAGGGTCAGCACGCCCGTATCCTGATTGATCTGGTAGACACCGTCGGCGAACTGGACATACTCCACGTCGTGCAGCGCCTTGGTGATGCCGACCCCCTTCTCCGTGACGGAGAAGTTGAACCAGCGATCATTGATCGAGTATCCGCTGCCCTTCGTGATGGCGTAGTCGGCACGGTTGCCGGACAGTACAGCGATATCTTTATCACCAGCACCGCCATAGAGAGTATCGCCACCCAACCCAGCGACCAGAATGTCGTTTCCAACGCCGCCGTCGAGGGTATCGCCCGACACTGAGTTGCCACCGACCAGCACGTCATTGCCGTTGCCACCGACGAAGTGGTCTCCGCCCCCCTTCTGGCTCACGATGTAGTCGTTGCCATCACCACCCACCACGGTTTCCTTACTAGAAGTGCTATCGGTCAGAGTGTTGGTGATCCCGAGGGCCCCCTTGTCGAAGTTGCCGGACTGGAACTGGCCCGTGGTGATCCCCGCGCTCGGGAAACTCTGGCTGTAAGACGGCATGCCATTCCCCATCAGGGTGACGTTGACCGTGGGCTTGTCGGCCACCACCGCCACGTCGATCACCAGCTTGCTGCCGTTGCTGAGGTTGGCACCGTCGCTTATCTGATAGCCGATGCTGGCATAGTCGCCCTTCATGTTGCCGACCACGGCGCCGTTGCCGTTGGAGGCATGGGTGCTCGATTCGTTCAGACCGGGCACGAAGCGCAGATGGCCTGCGTTCACCTCGGCATAGGAGATGAGGGCTCCGGTTTGCACCGCAGCCCACTGCCCAGCTGCATTGAGGTATTCGAGGGTACCGTTCAGCGGCAGGGTATTGATCTTCACCCCGAGATCGGTCGCATCCTGATCGTCGCTGGCACCAAACTGGGCCCAGGTCAGGACCTGGGGCTGATCTTCGGCACCGGCGCTGTGGCCGCCAGCCGCCGTCGGCGCCCGATCATTGTCCACTATGGTACCGGTCCCGCTCTGACCACCGATGGTCACCGAGAGGGTCTCGTTCGTCTCGACCAGACGATCGTTCACCGTCGGGATGGTCACCGTGAAGTCTGTCACGCCCGCCGGTACCGTGATCTTGCCGGTGGTGCTGTTGTAGGTCACGCCGTTGCTGAACTGGGCATTGCCCCAGTCCTGGTTGGAGGCGGGGTTGTTGCCCGATCCGCGAATGGCGAAATCGTATTCGGTCGCTTCCTGGGTCGCATCGGACAAGGTGACCTTGTGCAACAGGTTGCCCCCTTCAGTCACGCTCTCGCTGGAGACACCCTGAACCAGCGGCGTGAAGAGAGGCTTGGTGGCGAAGGAGCCAATGCTGGCGTCACCGTCACCATCCACCACCCGGATCTGGAAGTCGATGTCACCATCACCCAGGGGTTTGGACATGCGCTGGTACTGGAAGAACTCCCACTTGCCAGTGGCTGGGGTGAACTCCAACCTGAACACCAAAGTGCCGTCACTGGCTTCGCCATACAGGGTATTGGGTAGACCTGCTTTGCTGGAAATTGAGATCTCTTTACCAGTAGCTGTCATCAAACCCACTTCATTGGATCCCAAAAGCGCTATATGCCCCTTGCCATCAGCACCCCATTGCGGTGCAACCGTACCCGAACCATAGGCAATTGCCTGCGGCGTATCAGCCCCCAGAAACTCGATAGACTTGACGGTAAAGTCGCTGTTGTCTTTGGTATTGATGTTGCCGTTATTGGTCGCCTTGATCACCATGGTATCGAAGCCACCCTGCTGCACCTGGAAGTTCTGGTTGAACTCTCCGCCCGCTGCATCCGATCTGAATGAAAGTGTGGAAATCAATACGTTGTCTCGGTAGAACTCCACGACCCCGCTCTCCAGCTCGCCGCCAAACATCTTGCTGAACTTGATGTTGGCACCGTAGGCAACCTTGCCCGCATCCAGCCTGACGATCAGCTGCTCGGAGGCAGACGATCCGTCGGCAAAGTGACGGAAGTCAATCTCGTTGGCAAGGTTGTGATAAGGCGCAGCACCGCTGGCCACCCCCAGCCCCGAGCTGGAGCCGTTGACCTCCGCCGTTACCAGTGAGGAATCGGTTGCCGACTTGAAGCCCAGGGCGCTGATGGTAAAGCCCGCCATGTTCAGTGTGCTCTGGTTGCCACTGTACTTGGTCAGGTCGAAGAGCCCGGTCAGCACATTCGGAATATCGGTCTTCACCACGGAAACGGCATCGCTGTTGCCAGCAATGGGGGAGTCGTCCTCGACGCTGACATCCAGCTTGCCCTTGGTGACACCGCTGCCATCGGAGACTTCCACGTCCAGCTGGAACGACAACTTGTCTTCCGAGGTCGTATCCCCGTGGTCGAGGGGGCCCTTTAGGGTCACGTCATAGGTCCACTCTCCCTTGCCGCTGGCATTGGGTGCCGTCAGCTTGACTTCGACCACCGCCTTGTAATCGGCGCCGCCAATCGCCCCCGTGTAGCCGACCAGCGTCTTGCTGCCCGCATCCCAGCTCCACTGGACCTTGGCCCCACCGGACGTCAGCCCGGCCGGTCCGTTCAGGGAGATGCTGAGCGTGCTGCTGTCGATGTCGCCCACCGAGAGGGTACCGGACGCCTTGATGGCGTTGGTGGTATCCGGGTTGCCGACCGTGTCGGCAATACCGTTTGCCAGCCCCTCTTCGGAGACGACAGCCCCATTGGAGATGGTCAGCGTCGGCAGATCATTGACCGCATCCACCTTGATGGTCACGGTTGCGGGACTCGCATCCACGGCGCCGTCGTTGTCTACCGCCGCATAGTTGAAGGTGATGTTGCCGTTCCAGTTCGCATTCGGAGTGAAGGTGAGCTTGCCGGCGTCCGCCACCGCAATGCTCTGATCCACCGTCACAGCCACCCCGTTCAGATAGAGGATGCCGTTGGCAGGCAGGCTCTTGATGGTGAAACTCACCACGTTGCCATCGATGTCGCTGCCACTGAGGGTCGGAATGGCGATGCTGGCGGCATCTTCCTGACCGTTTGCCTGCTTGTTCGCAGTCTCCGGCGCTTCATTCAGGATCTGCGCGTTGTCGCTGCCCGGCAGGGAGACGTTGCCCGCCTTGTCGGTCTGGGTCGCCGTCACCGTCAACGACTTGCCGTTGGCCGGGGTCGTTTCCGTCCAGCTGATGGTGCCATTCTGATAGCCGTAGCTCTTGCCATTGCTTGCCAGCAGGGTGCCATCGGCCTTGAGCGTCAACTGGACAGTGCTGTTCACCCCACCATTGTTGATGGTCAGCGTCACCTTGCCACCCGCAACCAGGTCTGCGTGATTGATCCCGGCGCGTACCTGGATCTGATCATTGCCAATCTCGGCCTTGGTCAGCATCTGGTCGTTGTTGGCATCATCCACGATAACCACGGTCGGTGCCGCAGTGGCGGTGGTGTCGCCCATGGTGGCGCTGTCGCTGCCCGGCAGCGAGACGTTGCCCGCCGCGTCCACGATGGTGGCGGTCACGGTCAGCGTCACGCCGTCCGCCGGACGGTCAACCTCGTAACCCACCTTGCCCGCCGTGATGTCGGCATCGGTCAACAGGCGGTCGGCCTGGCCGCTCACCTTGAGGGTGTCCCCGGCCTTGGCATCGCCCGGCAGGCTCACTTCCACGTCCACC
>NZ_JBLUXC010000026.1:0-22824 GCF_048276795.1 Aeromonas sp. PS2Canimalfood6 | reverse complement strand
GCCGTGATGTCGGCATCGGTCAACAGGCGGTCGGCCTGGCCGCTCACCTTGAGGGTGTCCCCGGCCTTGGCATCGCCCGGCAGGCTCACTTCCACGTCCACCTTGCCGCTGATCTCGGTGTGGCTGATGGTACCGTCGTTGTTCACGTCTTCGGTGATGACCACGGTCGGCGCACCGGTCGCCTCGGTGTCGGTGGCCGCGCTGTCGCTGCCTCCGGTCCCCTTGTTGCCCGCCTGGTCGGTGTAGCTGTTCTCCTTCACGGTCACGCTGGCGGTGCCAGTGAAGTTCGCATCCGGAGTGAAGGTCGCGGTCCAGGTCTTGCCGCCATCGGAGGTGGTCAGCCCGGTCACGGTGCCGCCCACCACGGTCAGATCGCCCAGCTCGAACCCGGTCACCTTCTCGCTGAAGGTGAAGGTGACGTCGCTGGTTTCGCCCACGGTTAGCTGGTCGTCGGCGATGTCGACCACCACGCTCGGACTCTGGGTGTCGACGCTGTAACCCTCGGTATCGGTCACGGTGGTGCTGTTGCCCGCCGCGTCGGTGGTGGTGACCTTGGCGTCGATCACCTTGTCCCCATCGGCCACCAGGTCGCTACCCGGCACATTGATGCTGAAAGTCTTGTCGGCCAAGACCAGACCGGTGAAGGCCTTGCCATTGACGGTCAGGGTGACGGTGTCGCCCTCTTTCACGTCGCCACCCACACGACCGGTCACGGCGATGTCCTGCTTGGACTCGGCCGCGTTGATCACGTCGTCAGGGGTGATGTTGCCATCCAGGGTGATGCTGGCATCCGGTGGCGTGGTGTCGAGCAAGGTAGTGTCGTCGGTGGCGCTGGCCGGGTTGCCCGCCGCGTCGGTAACGCTGGCCACCACGGTCAGGTTGCCATCAGCCAGCCCGCTCAGATCGGCGCTGGTCTGGTAGTTGCCATCGGCATCGGTGACGGCAGTGACTGTCACGCTCTTACCGGTGGCATCGCTGATCACCAGGGTCACGGTACGACCCGGGCCAACATCGGAGGTGCCGCTGATGGGCGTGTTGGCCACATTGGCCGCGTTCACGTCATCCAGGCTCACCGTGATGTTCGCCGTGGTGTCCACGCTACCATCGTCGCTCGACGTGCCTCTGTTGCCAGCAGGATCAGTCACGCTGGCCGTCACGTCATAGCCCCCATCCGGCAACGGTGTCACGACATCCGCGCTGTAACTGCCATCCGGTTGTACCGTGGCGGTCAGAGTCTGCTGATTGCCATTGGCATCGGTCACCGTCAGGGTCACCGTGCTGCCGGGGACGGCGTCCGTGGTACCCGTGATGGTCGGGGTGTTGTCATTGGTATTGTCCGGTGCATTCACCGTCACGGTCGGGGCCGTAGTGTCCACGCTGCCATCATCGGTCGCGGTGCCGGTGTTGCCGGCCGGATCGGTCACGGAAGCCGTCACCTGATAGCCCCCTTCGGCCAGCGGTGTGGTGACATCCACGCTGAAGCTGCCATCCGGTTGTACCGTAGCGGTCAGGGTCTGCTGATTGCCGTTGGCATCGGTCACCACCAGGGTCACCGTGCTGCCAGCGGGGGCATCCGTGGTACCGGTCAGGGTCGGCGTCCGATCGTTGGTGTTGTCGGGGGCAGAGACGGTGATAACGGGAGCGGTGAGGTCGACCAGCTCATCCTCACTGCTTTGCACATCCACCAGCGGCGCCGCGTCAGCCGGGTTCGCACTGTCAAAGCCTGCGCTGGAGATGGTTGCATCACCGGTACGATCGATAGTGACGAAACCGCCGTTGCCGCTGGCACCAGCCACCCCCCCCCGCATTGCCTGCGGCCGGGGCTCCACCCGCCGCCGACGCCTCGAATGCCTTGGTGGGGTCGGTTCCGTCCAGAATCGCTTGCTGCAAGGCTGCGATGTCATCGGGTGTCCCCGCGTTCGCCAGCACGGCGTCACCCTGTTCGGGGCGCTCGCCGGAACCCAGGGTGAACGTGGTCTCCCCTCCCTGGAAGCTGGCCCCTTCGGGCGCAAGCAATACCGCATCCTTGGGCAGTACATCGCCTTCTGCAACGAGTCTCTGGCTCCCGTCGGCGGCGACCAGATACATTTTGCCTTGCCAGTGGGTAACGACGACATCCTGATCCAATACGATGCGCTGATTGCTCATGGTTTCTCCTGAAATATCGAAGGGCATATTGCTCCAGCCTCCAATGTGCCCGTTTATCAGGCCATAAACCAGTGAGAAAAATCGAATGAACAGACCGAAATGAAGCCGGGTTTCGGGGTGAAAACGAAGGGACGCCTAAGATGAATAAAATTAATTAAATCAATAGCATCAATTGTGACAAAACGAAGACGGGAGCCTCATCGGCTCCCGTCTCGTGAGGTGTCAGACACCGGCCCAGAGCAGGATGGCCAGCAGCTGGGGCGAGATGATCCGCAGGAACATCACCAGGGGGTAGACGGTCGCGTAAGAGAGTGCGCTGGCACCACTGGTGGGGTGCATACCGTTGGCAAATGCCAGAGCGGGAGGATCCGTCATCGAGCCGGCCAGCAGACCGCACAGCGTGAGGTAGTTGAGCTTGCCATAATGGCGTGCCAGCACACCCACCAGCAGCAGCGGGATGAGGGTGATTGCCACACCGTACATCATCCATGCGGGACCGTCGCCGTTGATCAGGGTGTCGATGAAGCCAGCCCCGGACTTGAACCCCACCACCGCCAGGAAGAGCACTATGCCTATTTCCCGCAGCGCCAGGTTGGCGCTCGGCGGCATGAACCAGTAGAGCTTGCCGATGCTGCCGATACGAGACAGGATGAGCGCCACCACCAGCGGTCCCCCTGCCAGCCCCAGCTTGAGCGCCGCCGGGAATCCCGGCAGGTAGAAGGGAATGGATCCGAGCAATACCCCCAACCCGATGCCGATGAAGACGGGCAGCATCTGCACCTGCTGCAGTTTCTGCTGCACATTGCCCACCACGCTGGTGACCGCCTCGATGGCATCGAGCCGCCCCACCAGGTTCAGGATGTCACCGAACTGCAGACTGGTCTGACTGGTCGGCACCAGCTCGATGCCGGCCCGATTCAGGCGCGAGATGACCACATCGTATTTCTGCTTGATGTCGAGATCGCGGATCCGCTTTCCGAGCACCTGCTCATTGGTGACCACCACCCGCTCAACCCGCAGATCGGTCCCGCGGGTGGAGAGGGAGGTGTCTACCTCCTCTCCAAGCACCAGCAGCACCTTGTGCAGGGCATGGCGCTCCCCCACCAGGTGCAGCAGGTCGCCAAGTTCGATGCGCGAGTCGGGCTTTGGCACCATCAGCTCGTCGCCACGCTTGAGGCGGGAACAGATGACGTCCGCCTCGTCCAGACTCGGGATCTCGCGGAGCATCAGGCCATGCATATTGGGATTGCGCACGGCAATGTTGATGGTTTGCAGACTCTCCTTGGTTTTGCCAGCCTGCTGCTCGAAAGCAACCGCCTCCTCCTCGATCTTGATGTGGAAGAACATCCTGATGAGCCACATGGTGAGCAGGATGCCGCAGATCCCGAACGGGTAGGCCACCGCATAGCCCATCCCCATCAGGCCGGTGGATCCAGGATCCGCCCCGAGCTCCGCCAGGATCTGCTGGCCAGCCCCCAGGGACGGGGTATTGGTCACGGCCCCGGAAAAGACCCCGAGGATCACCGGCAGCGGTACATCGAACAGCTGGTGCAACGCTGCCGCCACCAGGCAGCCGAGCAGAACCAGCAGGGCCGCGAAGCCATTGAGCTTGAGGCCCGAACTGCGCAAGGAGGAGAAAAAGCCGGGACCAACCTGGATGCCTATGGTGTAGACGAACAGGATCAGGCCGAATTCCTGAATAAAATGAAGTGTTTGCTCATCCAGCTTCAAGCCGGACAAGCCGGCGAAGTGGCCCACTATGATGCCGCCGAACAGCACCCCGCCGATACCCAAACCCACGCCATAGACTCGCCAGTTTCCCAGCCAGAGCCCCAGCACTGCCACCAGCGACAGCATGCTGATGGAAAGCGCGATCTCACTCATCGTTTGCATCCTTTCCAAACTGAACTGGCACTAGCTTGTCAGCAAACGAAGGGGGCAACTGTGGGGCGCCGCACGAATTCAGGCTTTCATGAGCACAAAAATACCAACTAAGGGTTAGCCATCAGATGTAGCCATAAATGGCCATGAAGTGGCACAGACTGCCCCCCAGCACAAACAGGTGCCAGATGGCGTGGTTGTAGGGAATGCGCTTGGCCACATAGAAGATCACTCCCAGGCTGTAGATGAGACCACCCAGCCCCAGCAGCAGGAGCCCGGTACCATCCAGATGCAGATAGAGCTGGTAGATGACCACCAGCGACAGCCAGCCCAGCATCAGATAGGTAAATAGCGACACCTTCTTGAAACGATTGATGAAGATCAGCTTGAACACGACCCCCGCCAGGGCCAGCCCCCAGATCACCACCATCAGTCCTTGCGCCAGCGGTGTATCGAGCGCCACCAGCAGGAAGGGGGTATAAGTGCCGGCGATCAGCAGATAGATGGCGCAGTGATCGAACAGCTTGCTCCAGCGTCTGGCAGCCACCGAGCTCACGCTGTGATAGAGCGTCGAGGCGAGATAAAGCAATACCAGGCTGGCACCGTAGACGCCGTAGCTCAGCAGTACCCTGGGCCCCTGATCCCACCCCTTGTGCAGCAGCAAGACCAGTCCCAGTCCGCCCAGCAGCAGCCCCAGCCCATGGCTGAGGCGATTCGCCCACTCTTCCCGTGGGGAGTACCCCGTCACATCCATCATTACCTCCAACCCATTACCGGCCCACTCTAGCGGCCGATGTTTCAGGCTACAAGCGTTAGCTGAAAATAAAGACGCGAGGAGAGGGAGGGCCAGAGATGGCTGTGCCCCCCGCCCCTTTGGTGTATGCTCTGCCGCCGACGCCGCCCATGCGGATGGCCGCGTCTGCCCGACAATCTGGTCTGGAGAACCCGATGAAGCTCACTGAACTGTTTACACAACCGGATCCTGATTTCGGCAAGGCCATGACGGCCCTGCTGGAGCATTTCCATCATTCCGACGACAGTCAGGCCCCCTATCAGCGGGGCAGCTTCACCCACCAGCTCGATCAGTCGTGCATGCCCGCCATCGGCATCTCTCCCCGGGACTATCTGGCACGGCTCACCACCCTGGTACCCGGGGCATCGCACCTCACCTCTCCCCGCTACATGGGACACATGACGGCACCGCTGCCGGCCTTCACCGCCGAGCTCTCCCGGCTCTTGGTGATGCTCAACCAGAACCCGATGAAGATGGAGTCCTCCCGTTTGCTGAGCTTTCTGGAGCGGGAAGTGCTGGCCAAGCTGCACCGTCTGGTCTACCGCGAGGACGACGTCTTCTATGCAGCCCATATGCATGCCAAGGATGCAGCCCTCGGCGTCATGACCAGTGGCGGTACCATCGCCAACGTCACCGCCCTCTGGCTGGCTCGCAACCGGGCCTGTGGCGACAACCTGTTCGCCCTCGCCGAGCAGGGCTATCGCGGCGCCGTCATTCTGGGCTCGCGGCTGATGCACTACTCCTTCGACAAGGGGATGGATCTGCTGGGACTCGGGGCTCGCAGCGTCTGGCGTCTCGACACAGACGAGCACAATCGGCTCAGTCTGGCGGCACTGGAACAGGCCCTTCAACAATGCAGGGAGCAGAAGCTCAAGGTGCTGGCGCTGGTCGGCGTGGCTGGCAGCACGGATTTTGGCTCCGTCGACCCGCTGCCGGAACTGGCCGCCATCGCCCGGCGCGAGCAAATCCACTTCCACGTGGACGCGGCCTGGGGTGGCCCGACCCTCTTCTCGCCCCGCTATCAGGGATTGCTTACGGGGATAGAGCACGCCGATACCGTCACCCTTGACGGTCACAAGCAGTTGCTGGTCCCGCTCGGTACCGGCATGCTGCTCTGCCGCCAACCGGACCTGATGATGACGGTGAAGCGCGAGGCTCCCTACGCCATCCGCGCCACCTCCTTCGATCAGGGGCGTTTCACTCTGGAGGGGACCCGTCCCGCCAACGCGCTCTATCTGGATGCCGCCTTCCAGATGCTGGGACAGCAGGGTTATGCCCAACTCATCGACGCCAACTACGACAGGGCGCGGCGAATGGCCGCGCTCATCGACGCCAGCCCCGCCTTCGAGCTGATGTCGGCACCTGTCATGAACCTGCTCTCCTACCGGTGCATTCCGCCCCACCTGCAAGGTCAGGAGCCCGATGTGGCGGCCAACGAACAGATCAATCTCTTCAACGTCGCCCTGCAAAAAGCCCAGCGCGCCGAAGGGCACAGCTTCGTCTCACGCACCCAGCGCGCAGTCTCCCGCTATGGCGAGCAACCGCTCACGCTGCTGCGCGCCGTCCTGCTCAACCCCCTCATCGAGGAAGCAGACATACGCGTATTGCTGGACGATCAGGTGCGCCTTGGCAACCACATTGCCAGCCAGCTGTTCGAGTAACCCGCCGCCCCGGGAAAGAACTGCCTGCAGAATGGACGGTCTTATTCATTTGCCGTTGTCTGACGGGCAGGTACACTGAGTGAAATTTTGAGGTTAGAGCCCAGCATGAAGCAGTTTATCGAGTTCATCCCCCTGATCGTCTTCTTCGCGGTCTACAAGTTTTACGACATCTACACCGCCACTGGCGCCCTGGTGGTCGTCACCGGCCTGCAACTCCTGTACAGCTGGCTTCGCTATCGCCGGGTCGAGAAGATGCAGTTGTTCACCTTCGTGCTGGTCGGTTTCTTCGGCGGCCTCACCGTCTTCTTCCACGACGATGCCTTTATCAAGTGGAAGGTGACCGTCATCAATGTGCTCTTTGCCCTCGCCCTGCTCATCGGCCGCTATGGCTTTGGCAAGAACCTCATCAAGCAGATGCTGGGCAAGGAGCTCCAAGCCCCCGACCGGGTCTGGGACAACGTCAATCTCGGCTGGGTCGGCTTCTTCACCCTGTGCGGTCTGCTCAACCTCTACGTGGCCTTCAACCTCTCCCAGGAGATGTGGGTCAACTTCAAGGTGTTCGGCCTGCTGGGCATGACCCTGGTCTTCACCCTGCTCAGCGGCGTCTATCTCTATCGCCACATGCCAGCCGAGCAGAACGCAGAACAGAAAAAATAACCGCAACCAGAAAGGGATTGTTCCATGTGGTATCTGATCTACTCCGAAGATGTCGCGGGCAGCCTGCCCCAGCGCAAGCTGGCACGCCCTGCCCACCTTGCCCGCCTGCAAGCCTTGCAGGATGAGGGCCGACTGCTGACGGCCGGCCCGAACCCGGCCATCGATGCCGAGGACCCGGCCGATGCGGGCTTCACCGGCAGCACCGTCATCGCCGACTTTGCCAGTCAGGCCGACGCCCAGGCCTGGGCCGATGCGGACCCCTATGTTGCGGCAGGGGTCTACGCCAGAGTGACCATCAAACCGTTCAAGAAAGTCTTCTGAGCCCATCGAGGCTGACAAGAAAAAGGCCGGACACTGTCCGCAATGCTGTTCACTTAAGAGAATTTGAGTTCCAGTCCACGTAGTATCAGGGCTAAAAAATGAGGGAGGCATGATGCCTCCCTCTTTCTATTGCAAGCCACGCTGGATAAAGGCTGAAGGAACATCGACTGGAAACAGCCTTGCTCCCCCAACTCAAGTCGCATTTATGAATAATTAGTCAAAAATGTGCTTATCTGAACAGCATTGCGGACACTGTCCGGCCTTTTCGTATCCGATGGGGACTCATGCCCTGGCCACAAACCAGGGATTGAGGATATCGGGCTTGTTGTAGCAAAGCGGCGAACCATCGAGCTGGGTGACGCTGCCCCCCGCCCCTTCCAGTACCGCCTGAGCAGCCCCCGTATCCCACTCGCAGGTCGGCGCGAGCCGCGGGTAAAGCTCGGCCTCCCCCTCGGCAATGATGCAAAACTTGAGAGAGCTGCCCATGGAAACCAACTCGATCTCGCCCCGCTCCAGTTCGCCAAAACGGGCCAGATACTCGAGGGTTTCCTGCGACAGGTGATTGCGACTGCCCACCACGCGCCACACTTGCCCTGCGTCATGAGGACGGGTCTGGATGGTCTCGTGCCTGCCATCGGCCACACGCCAGGCGCCAATCCCCTTGCCCCCATACCAGAGCTTGTCCAGTACCGGGGCATAGACCAGCCCCCAGCGCGGGGTCCCCTGCTCAATCAGGGCGATATTCACCGTGAACTCGCCGTTGCGGGAGACAAACTCCTTGGTGCCATCCAAAGGATCCACCAGCCAGTAGCGGGACCAGCCGAGTCGCGCAGCCATCACCTCGGGGGAGGACTCTTCCGACAACACCGGGATATCGGGAGTGAGACGCGCCAGCGCCTGAACGATCACCTCGTGGGCCCCCTTGTCCGCAGCCGTCAGCGGGCTCTCGTCCTGCTTGTACTCCACCGCAAAGGGCTGGCAGTAGATGGACATGATGGCCTCACCGGCGGCGCGGGCGATGGGCTCCAGTTCGGAAATGGCGGGTAGATACATGGAAAAGAGTTCTCGCTCAAAGGGTTGGTCAGTGTAACCGAGTGAGTATCTTCGGCTTATAGCCGTTTGCACTGACTTATACAGTGTCAAAACTGACAGACAAAAAGTGGCGCAACACAGCTAATGATAAATGTGGCACTAACGCCACATAAGGACATGACGATATGAACAAGAAGACCCTGATCGCCGCACTGCTGCTGGGCTGCCTCCCCCTGTTGAGCCAACCTCTGCTGGCCGCCGACAAGGCGGCGACCAAGCCTGTGGCCACCACCCAAGTCAAGGAGAGCGGCAAGATCAATCTCAATACCGCCAGTGCCGGCGAGCTCACCGCCCTGAAGGGCATTGGCGAGAAGAAGGCACAGGCCATCATCGACCACAGAGAGAAGCAGGGCAAGTTCACCTCCGTCGATCAACTGGCGGACGTCAGTGGCATCGGATCGGCCACGCTGGAAGCAAACCGGGACATGATTATCGTCAAGTAACCGGTTTGAATCCCTGTCATCCCAAGGGCAGCCTGTGGCTGCCCTATTTTTCTTAGGGTATCATGAGCCCACTTTGTATCTTCGGACTCACTCCATGAAAAAGACACCGCTCGTTGTTCGCAAGGCCGTTCTCCCCGTTGCCGGCCTGGGTACCCGCATGCTGCCCGCCACCAAGGCCATCCCCAAGGAGATGCTGCCCGTGGTCGACAAGCCGCTGATCCAGTATGTGGTGCGCGAAGCCATCGCCGCCGGCATCAAGGAGATCATCCTGGTGACCCATTCAAGCAAGAACTCCATCGAGAACCACTTCGACAAGAGCTTCGAGCTGGAGGCGACCCTGGAGAAGCGGGTCAAGCGCCAACTGCTGGAAGAGGTTCAGCACATCTGTCCCAAAGACGTGACTATCATGCACGTGCGTCAAGGGGAAGCAAAAGGCCTGGGCCATGCAGTACTGTGTGCCCGCCCCCTCATCGGGGATCAACCCTTCGCCGTGCTGCTGCCGGATGTGCTCATCGACGAGGTGGCCAGCGATCTGAAGCAGGACAACCTGGCGGAGATGGTGCATCTGTTCGCAGAGGAGCAGATCAGCCAGATCATGGTGGAAGCCGTCCCCGAGAGCGAAGTGGACAAATACGGCATCGCCGACATCAAGGGGGAGGCCCTGAGCGAAGGCATGTCCCTGCCGATGCAGGCCATCGTCGAGAAGCCACCCCGGGATGAAGCCCCGTCCAACCTGGCCGTGGTCGGTCGCTATGTGCTCTCGGCCAATATCTGGCCCTTGCTGGAAAAAACCCCGGCCGGTGCCGGCGACGAGATCCAGCTGACCGATGCCATCGCCATGCTGATGGAAAAGGAGCAGGTCAATGCCTACTTCATGAAGGGACGCAGCCACGATTGCGGCAGCAAGCTCGGTTATATGAAGGCCAATGTGGAATACGCCGTGCGCCATCGGGAACTCAGCAAAGATTTCACCAGCTGGCTGAAACAGTTTGCCAAAGAGCTGTAATCTCTGAATATTTACAAGATAAGCAGTATAAAAAACTGGGCATCATTCGATGCCCTTTTTCATTTTATAAACAAATATTCAACCATTGATAGATAAAATATCGCTAAATCATAATATTGTAATTTAAAGTCGCTTGTTCTATAAGGATTAAGGCTTGTTCCTAGCCCTTGCATAAAATTTCTAAAAAAATATAAGACACAGGTGGAAGTTCCAATGAATAACCCGTCCAAAGGGACCTTTTTAGGTCACCCTAAAGGGCTTTTTTTGCTCTTTAGTACCGAACTGTGGGAGAGATTCTCCTATTACGGCATGCGTGCCGTGCTCGTCCTCTATCTGACCGACCTGACCGCCAACGGTGGCATGGGCTGGACCCAGGCCGACGCCCTCAAGCTGTACGGCATCTATACCGGTCTGGTCTACATCACCCCCATCATCGGCGGCTGGCTCGCTGATACCTTCCTGGGCCAGCGCCGTGCCATCCTGTTCGGTGCCGTGCTGATGGCCGCCGGCCAGTTTACCCTGGCACTGCCTCACGCCATGTTCCCTGACATGGTCAACACCGTCTTCTATGCCGGCCTTGGCTTGCTGATCGTGGGCAACGGCCTGTTCAAACCGAACATCTCCACCATGGTGGGCGACCTGTATAAAGAAGGGGATCACCGTCGTGACGGCGCCTTCACCATCTTCTACATGGGCATCAACCTGGGCTCCCTGCTGGCCGGCGTGATCTGCGGCGCCGCCGCCACCGCCTATGGCTGGCAAGCCGCCTTCGTCAGCGCCGGTATCGGCATGCTGCTCTCCCTGGTCGTGCAGGCCACCATGGCCCAGCGTTTCCTTGGCGACATCGGCCGTGTGCCCGCCGCCCAGCGTGCCGCCCTGCAGCGCTCCAAGGAGCAAAAAGCGCCCCTGACCAAACAGGAAGTGGATCGCATCAAGGTGATCCTGGTACTGGGCCTGTTCACCATCATCTTCTGGGCCGGCTTCGAGCAGGCCGGTGGTCTGATGAACCTGTATGCCCAGGAGTATACCGACCGCATGATCGGCAGCTTCGAAGTGCCGACCGCCTGGTTCCAGTCCCTGAACCCCTTCTTCATCATCACCCTGGCCCCTGTCGTGGCCGCCATCTGGATCAAGCTCGGCAAGAAAGAGCCGAACTCCCCGGTGAAATTCGCCATGGGCCTGCTGTTCCTGGCCGTCGGCTTCCTGTTCATGATCGGTGCCGTGCTGGAGCAAGGTGGTGATCAGGCTGTCAAGACCTCCATGTTCTGGCTGGTCGGTGCCTACCTGTTCCATACCCTGGGCGAGCTCTGCCTCTCTCCCATCGGTCTCTCCATGGTGACCAAGCTGGCTCCGCTGCGCCTGGCCTCCCTGATGATGGGTGCCTGGTTCGGTTTCGTGGCCCTGGCCAACTATGCCGCCGGCTTCATCGGCTCCTTCGTCGGCGAATCCGGCGCCATGGCCATCTTCGGTGGCATCGCACTGGCCGCCGTGATCAGCGCCCTCATCCTGCTGACCATGGCCAACCGCCTGGTCTACTGGATGCACGGTGCCGAAGGCCCGGCCAAAGAGCCCGAAGAACAAGAGCAGAAACTGCAGTCTGCGACCGTTTGACCGGTCAGGACAGCAGAGACCAAACAGGGCGCCCATGGGCGCCCTGTTTGCATGTGTTCACTTCACGGCGTCAGTGGTGACGAACCTGCATCGTCAGGGCGCTGCCGCTGTCACTGCGAAACTGCAGATCAAAGGGCTCGTGCCAGCTTCGCCTGTGCAACGTGTAGCGACTGCTGCGCATCAAGCCGAGCGGCAACCCCCCTGCACGCATCAACCAGTGAGGTGAGGTGAGCCCGGCATTTGCAAAAAGCAGCCCATCCTCCTGATCGAACAGCAGGGCCGCCATGGCAAAGGAGTGACGCAGGCCCGACTCCAGCAGTTGTAGATTGAGGTAATCCAGCAATCGGTGTGGCTGGGTCAACAGCAGGCTCTCTTGTTGCTGGTATTGGCGATAGGGGCCGTTCATCAGGGATCGCACCAAGGCACCACAGAAGGCCGCATCCACACCGAGGATGGGCAATTCCATCACCAGTACCAGCAGCTTGTCGTCCAGTTTGAAGGTATCCGGGATGAAGAGATTGCCCATGCCGGCAAAGGTGACCTGCCAGGGCCCCCACTCCTGCATGCCAGGGGGGGCCAACCAGGCGAGCAGCCGGCTGCTCGCCAGATCGTGGCCACGGAAGAAGTCGATGTGTTCCATCAGCTCCAGTTGCTGGCTCTGATGCCCGAGGTTTGTCAGGCATTGCTCGATGCTGCGGCGGATCTGCTCATAGTCATTCACCGGTTTGATGAAGAAGTCCCTGGCCCCCGCCCGCAGCGCACGCTCGATCGCAGCCATCTGATCCTGACCGGAGATGACGATGACGGGCACCTGTGGATAGCGGGCGGTGAGGCAGGCAATAACCTCATGGCCATCCATGTTCGGCATGTTCAGATCACACAACACCACATCGGGGTGATAGAGCGCTGCGGCAGAGAGCCCCTCAATCCCGTCTTCTGCCTGAAAGACGCAGGCCCCGTCGTGCTCGAGATAAGATACCAGTGAGTGGCGAAAAACCGCTTCGTCTTCTACCACCAAGATCCGTAGTCCGGCTTTTGACATCTTGACAAAGCTCTTATTAGTCAAATGGTTATTTGAGCATTAAGACTAGATCATGGGCGCTGGATACCGCCACACAATATTGTCGAGCAGCGAGCCGGGCTGGCCTTGGTATCTGCCAAGCGTTTGAAATGGTCCGACTATTTTGCTTGCACCCTTGCGCAGAGATGATCAGCAACCGTCGCCCGGCAGCCGTTCTCTCGCAGGTCGGCACCATGAATTGTATGAGGCACCGCCATGAGGGATAATGCCCTCCACTCCAGATCGTGAAGCAGACCATGACGCCAGCCGAATACAGCGCCCTCGCCCATCCCAGACTCTCCCATCCGGCCCGCAGCCTCTATACCCTGCAACTGCGCCGCTTGGTGCTGGAAAATCGGCTGGCCCGACTCAACTATCCCGAGCTTGGCCGGGCACTGGCTGTCGTCGATCCGGGCAATCCCGGTGGTTTCAGCTATCAGGTCAACGCTCGCCAGCTGACCGAGCTGCTCGACGAGCTGATGGAGGCCGAACTGCTTCAGGTCGAGGCCCAGGCTGACAGTGAGCACTACCACCAGTGCCCTTTCCAGTTGCCGTTGCTGAGCCAGCGGGTGCGCAGCCCCCTGCCGGCACGCCCGTTCCAGATGCACCTGCAGTGGCGTCCGGACGAAGAACTGCCTGCTCTCGCACGCCTGTGCGGGGTGATCGATGCCAGCTACAGCGAAGAGGATCTCGGGGAGTTCATCGCCTACTGGCTCGGCCGCCCCGAGGTGTTCGACTCCCAGCACCAGTGGATGTTGAAATTTATTCGGGCCATCAAGAGTCGGCGCTACGCCCGCCGCCCGGCGACCGTGGTCACCGGGTACCAGCAGGTCGCGCCAGCCCCGGTAGAGGCTGGCCCGAGCCGCCGGGCGCAAGAGATGATCGATGAGGCCAAACGGCTGGCACAAGCTCAGGAGCCGGAGAATGATTGATACCAGGCGGCCACGAAGTGCACTATTGACCCCCTGCCCATCCAGCCACAGCCCTAGCAGAAGGAGAATTCCATGACAGATCCGCACGACCCGATGCGCCAGGCACTGGAAGAGATCGAGGCCAAACGCCAGAAAATCGCCAAGGCCAGACAGGAGCAACGGGCTCATGATCCCGAGCTCAAGCGTCACGTCAGCAGCCTGCAGGAACGTATTCTCCGACTGCGGGCCGCAACCGGCGGCAGCCAGTACGACTACGAGACCCTGCGCAAGGAGTACGACGCCAAGGCCAATGCCGAAGTGCGCGAGTTGCAGAAAGCCGCCCGCCAGGAGCGGATCCAGAAGCTGATCGCCCAGGCCGACCTCAATCCGGACTGGATCTTCGACAAGATGGATTCCGGTGACCCGGCCCTGCAATACCCCATCGAAACGGCCCGCTACTTCATCAGCGGTTTCGAGCACTGGGAGAAGAGCGGCGGGGGCTGCATGCTGATCTACGGCGATTACGGCACCGGCAAATCCACCCTGGCGGGCGCCGTGGCCCACGAGTTGATCGCGCGCCACCAGAAGTCGGTGATCTTCCAGCAGTGGGCCTCCATCGTGGACAGGCTCTTCTTCAACGTCATCCAGGATCAGGAGGAGCGCAACCAGTACCGCCGCGCCCTGGAAGAGGTGGACCTGCTGATCATCGACGAGGTGGCGGCCAACCGCGCCAAGATGGCCGAGAGTCAGTCCAGCTTCCTCGGCCACCTGCTGCGCCGTCGTCGCAACCTGTCCAAAAGCGTCATCATCATCACCAACCACAGCCCCCAGAGCCTGCATCAGGCCATCGGCGATTTCAGCTATGAGGCGATCAAGGCGTTCAATCCGGTGGACATCCACCTGAGCGGACCCAGCCGCCGTCCCAGCATCGGCCATTACAACGGTTGATCCCGTCGGGCCGGCGTCCCTGATGTCCGGCCCTTCATATCCCCTGCACCTCACAAATAAAAACCACTCTCATTTACAGAGAGCCATCCAGGCTCTAGGCTTGCTCTTTTGTTCGAGAGGGCCTGTCATGCCAACCACACTCATCTTCGGTGCCAGTCGCGGACTGGGCCGCGCCTTCACCGACCACGCACTGCAACTGGGCCACAGGGTCGTTGCCCTGGTGCGCCATGCCGACATGGCCAGCGAGCTGCATACCCTGGGAGTCGAGGTCGTCATCGGAGATGCCCTGGACCCCCTGGCCGTGGCCCAGGCTTGCCGCTTGGCGGGCAGGGATGCCCGGGTAGTCTCCACCCTCGGCAGCTTTCGCCAGAGTGCACCGGTGGATTATCAGGGCAACCGCCATGTGATCGACGAGATGGAGCGCGCCGGGCTCAGCCGCCTGCTGCTGGTCACCTCCCTCGGTTGTGGCGACAGCTGGCAATACCTGCCCGAGCGGGCTCGCGCCGCCTTCGGACACGAGGTACGCCTCAAGAGCCTGGCGGAAAGCTGGCTGCAGACCAGCACCCTTGAGTGGACCATTTTACGCCCCGCAGGGTTGCAGGATGGGGAGCCCACGGGTCAGGCCATCCTCAGCCAGGGGCAAGAGAGGCATGGCCTGGTCAGGCGCCAGGATGTGGCGATACGGGGTTTGCAACTGCTCACCGACCAGGAGGCGTGCGGCCAGATCTATGCCATCGGCGATCCGGGTCTGAATCAGCCATGATCCCTGTGAATGGCAACACGGTCAGCCCAGTGGCTGACCGTGTTGTTGCAAGGCGCCTAGTCGGTGGAAGACGCTGTCGCCCCATCATCCGGCCGCGTTGCAGGGCACGGTTGACGCCAGCGGAGCAACCAGCACGCCAGAGCGCCATACAGCAGCGCCAGTCCCCACAACTGCCACCAGTAGCGGGAGACCTGGGCAAAGTCGGCCCCCATCTGATTGAGGCGCAGGAATCCCTCGATGGCCGGCGTGCTCGGGGCCCACTGGGCCAGCCAGTTGAGGGGAGCCGGGATGAGCTCAAGGGGCCAGATAAAGCCGGCCAGGAAGACCAGCGGCAAAGAGGAGACAAGCACTACCTGGGTCGGCAGATCACGGCGGGTGAACAGGGCGCCGAGCACGATCCCGAGCCAGGTGGTGGCCAGCAGGAACGGCAGGGTAAAGAGCCAGAGTTCGCCGGGTACAGCGGTGCGGGCAATACCGTAGTGATCGAAGCAGAAGCCGAAGAAGTAGGTCACCGGAAGGACGAAAAGAACCCCCACCACCAGGGTGCGGGCCAGCAACAAGGCCGGCACGGGGGCATGTTGCCAGTAGCCTGACTCGCCACGGCGGCTGCGCTGGTTCTGGGTCGCCCCCAGGATGCCGGTCCCCATCAGCAACACCTGATGCAGGATCAGCACGAATACCGCAGGCACCACGTAGTTCACATAGCCCATGGTGGGGTTGAATACCGGCAGCACATTGAGGCCCACCGCGTTCCAGCCCATGGCGGCCTGGGGCAGCGCCTCGCCCTGGCTCAACAGCCTGGCCACCTTCACCTGGGCGGCGAGCGTGCCCCCCGCCTGGGCCAGCCCTTCGGCAATGGTGCCATAGACCAGGAAGTAGGAGGCATCCCCGGCATAACCCAGGGTCACGCTCCTGCCCAGCATCAGATCCCGATAGAAGTGGCGGGGAATGTGCAAGATGCCGCTCGCCTTGCCGGTCAGCATCATCTGGCGGGCCTCGTCGAGCGAACCGGCACGGGCCACCAGTTTCACCTGCGCCGTGGCATCTGCCATGAACTCCAGCTGGCGGGAGAGCTGGCTGCCATCCTCGTTGACCACCACCACGGGCTCTTCCCTGGGCAATTGGTGCAGGTAGGGTTGGGGGTAGAGGAAGGAGTAGAAGAAGACGCCGCCAAACAGGGTCAGCATGATGGCGCGATCCGCCAAGAGGGTGCGCAGCTCAAGGCGCACCAGATCCCAGAATCCCATCATGGCCTGGACTCCTCATGGGGCAGGGCCGCGCCCGACGGCGTCCGGTAGCGGTGTACCACCAGCAACAGGGGCAGCAAAAACAGCAGCAGAGCCCCGAGCTGGGGCAGGGCCGCCGTCAACGGTTGACCATAATTGGTTTGCCCGATCTGCAGCTCCACATAGTGGGAGATGGGCAGCAGGCTGCGCCAGAACTGGGCCACATCCCCCATGGCGCTGACCGGAAAGGTGACCCCCATGAAGGCAAATCCCGGCGCCGTGTAGGCGCCGGCCAGAGAGAGCGCCCGCGCCGGATCCCGGATGATGGCGTAGAAGAAGGCCCCCATGGTGACGCAAGCGGCCGACGCCAGTCCCAGCCCCGCCGTCAGCACCAGCCAACTGCCTTGCATGGGGTACCCAAGCCCCTTGAACAGCAGCAGACTCCACGCCAGACCCCACCCCCAGCCGATGAGCACGTGGGGCAGCAGGGTACGCCAGAGGCCGAACCAGACCCCTCTGGTGGTCCAGTCCAACCCGAGGCGATCGGTGCGGGCCAGGGCGTTCAGGCCATAGAGCACCACCAGGATCTGCCACACCGCAGGTAGCAGGGCGCTCAGCAGAAACTGGGCGTAGCTGGAATTGATGTTGTAGAGCGCGGTAACCTGGCTCGCAATGGGTACGGATTGTCCCAGGGCACCGGGCAGCGTCTTGCCGTCGGCCATGGCCTCCAACACCCCTACCTGGCCATTGAGAGTTCCCACCACCTGGGCCAGTGCGGAGTTGACCAGCTTGGCAATCAGGATGAACTGGCCATTGTTGAACACGGTCACCCTGGGTTGGGTCCCCTCGCGGGCATCCCGCTCCAGGTGATGAGGGATCACCACCAGGGCATAGATGTCCCCCCCTCGCAGTGCCCTGGCCCCCTCGTCAATGGCGTCAAACTGCTGCGCTATCTTGAGCCCGGCGGAGCCATCGAGAGAGAACGCCAGTTGCCGGGAGAGGGTGCTGCGATCCAGATCCACCAGACCGACCTTGAGATCCCGCGCCAGGCCGGCTGAAAAGATCCAGCACAGGATCCCTATCAGCAGAAAGGGGACCCAGCTCGCCAGCGCCCGGCCGAACGGGTCCTGCCAGAGCAACCGCCATTCGCGCCCCATCAGAGCTCGACCAGCACGCTCATGCCGACCCGCAGCCCGTCAACCGGCTGCAAGGGGCGCGCTTCCACCTGGAAGCTTTTCATGTCGAACCCCTGGCGGGTGTCGGTGGCACGCCAGGTGGCGAAATCCCCCATCACGGCCACATGGGTCACCTTGAAGCGCACCAGCTGATCCCCCAGGCCGGGAATACGGGCATCAAACTCGGTACCGACCGGGAACCTTGGCAAGAGGTCCTCACGGACATGGAACTGGGCCCAGGCATCCTTCATGTCGAGCAAGGTCACCACAGGGAAGCCCTGGGGAGCCAGCTCGCCGCTACGCAACAGCACCTGGGCAACTTCCCCCTCGTGTGGGCTGGCGATGCGGGTATCGGCCAGATAGGCTTCCACTTCCGCCACTCCGCCAGCCGCCATCTTGGCCTGCTCGCGGGCCGCTATCTTGGTCTCTTCCCGCGCCCCTTCCAGTGCCATCTGGTATTGCTGCCAGGCCATGCCCTCGCTGTACTTCGCCGCCTGCCAGGCCGTCCAGGCCTCGTCACGCTTTTGCAGCGACATCACGCCATCCCGATGCAGGCTGGCAATGCGCTCGTAGGTTTTGCCATGAAGCAGGGCAGCCGCCTTGGCCTGTTGCCACTGATCCTTGGCGGCCGCGATCTGCTGCACTCGCGCCCCCTTCTCAGCCTCTTCGGCCATGGCACCCGCCGCGGCCTGCCCGGCCTTGGCCTGACTCAGCTTGGCCTCGATCTCCGGGCTCGCCAGAGTGAACGCCAGTTGGCCCCTGGCCAGTTGATCCCCCTTCTTCACCAGCACCTCGTCGATGCGGCCCGCCACCTTGGAAGAAACCGAATATTGCTGCGCCTCTATCTGCCCCTGCAGACGCACCGGCTCCGGCTGATAGGCCAGCCAGAAGCGCCAGCCAAGCCAGAGCACAAGCAATACCAGCGCCAGTGGCAGCAGCCAGGGCTTGCCCTGGCTCATCTTCTTCTTGATGGGGGGATGACTCATGAATTCACCTCGGCAAACGGGCGACCCTTGACGGTCGAAACGGACATGAATAACGGAGTGGAAGAGCGCGCGATCATGAGTTCACCTCGATCGCCTGGCCATGCTGATACTGGTTGAAACTGTTCATCTGACCGGAGAGTGCCAACAGGCGGGCCAGAGAGATCACGTATTGATAGGCGGCGGCGGCGCGCTGGGTCTTGACCCCGGCAAGCTGGGTCTGGGCATCGACCACATCGAGGGAAGTGGAGAGCCCCTGACCGAATGCCTTGTCACGCAACCGCACGTTCTCCTCGGCCAGCGCCTGGGTCGAGGAGAGAGAGTGATACTCCTCCAGTCCCTGGGCAGCCTCGCGCCAGGTCTTCTCGACCAGCAGCTCCAGATCCTGGCGGGTCTTGGCTTGCAGCAGGTTGACCTGGAGTTCGGCGCTCTTGGCTGCCTGGACCGTCTCGGAGCGGCCATCACGACTCACCAGCGGCATGCTGACCCCGACACCAACCAGCCAGTCCGGTGTGGTCTTGGAGACAATGGAATCATCTTCATAGAGGTTGTAGTTGCCGAACAGGAAGAGCTCGGGGGCGTATTTGCCCTTCTCCAGCTTGATCATCCCCTGGGCCTGCTCCTTCTTGGCCGTCAACAGCTTGAGACCGGGATGCACCGACAGGGTCTCCTCCACAAAGGGAGACAAGGCTGGCATCCCTTCGTTGATGAAGAGGGCGGTATTGGGCTCAGCCTGCTTGAGCTTGAGCATATGGCCGAGCGCCAGCTGGGCGATCTCCAGGCTGCGCCTGGCCTTCTGGGTATCGATACGTGCCCTGTCATAGGCAGACTGGGCCGAGAGGCGCTCCACCTTGGCGATCTGCCCCTGGGCTTCGAGCTTCTTGGCATGATCCAGATGGTGTGCCAGTCCCTGCTCGATCTCCTGCTTGGTCTGCACCACCTGCGCCGCCAGCACCACCCCGAAGTAGGTCTGGGAGAGGCTCTCGAAGGTGGACTGCTGTTTGAGCACCAGCAACTGCTCAGCCTCGCTCACCTGGGCCTGACGAATATCCTGGGCCGCATCGATGCGCCCGCCGGTAAAGAGCGGCCATAACATCTTGACCGAGCTGGTCACCACGTTCTGCTTGGTGAGGGGGGTGACGAAATCGCTCGGGCTGAGGTTGAGTGCCTGCATCACGGGCCCCAGCACCTTGCCAAATTCCGGATGATTGGCGATGGGGTTGAGATCCAGCATGTCCAGCTCCATCGGCTGATCGAGATGGGTATAGCTGGCCCCCACATCCACCTTGGGCAGGTACATGGCCTTGGCCGCCTCCCGCAGTTGCTGGGCCCTCTCCACCCCGGCCTGCTCTGCCGCCAAGCCGTCATCCTGCTGGATGACCCGGCTCCAGGCCTCGGTAAAGCTGACCGTCTGCGCCTGGGCCGACCCCAGCACGACACCCAGCAGGCATGGGCAGAGCGATTTGATGAACTTTGCCGTCATACATCCCCGATCCGTTTGTAATGAAATTGTGTAGAGTCTTTGCTCAATTCAGGCCCGCTATCATAGCCTAAACCGGCTTGAGAGGGAGACTCACAAATCACCATCCCCCTCACTCGCGCCCTCCTGACCATGGTCACAGACAATATGTCCGATTTTCAAGCACTCCTGAATTTGCAAGCCTTGGCGCGACGTTTTTTTCAGAAAAAAATGGCTGACGCTCAAATACTAACCTTTTCTCCTGACTAAAAAATGCGTAATATACGCCGCCCTAAGCCGATGGTAACCGTGGAATGCAGATAGGTCCCCACACGCTTGAAACTCCCCTGATCGTGGCCCCCATGGCCGGTGTAACAGACCGACCATTTCGTGAACTTTGTTTACGTTTGGGAGCCGGTATGGCCGTTTCCGAGATGCTGCTGGCCAACCCGGATGTCTGGGATACCCAGAAAACCCGGATGAGAATGGATCACTCTGCTGAAGGCGGCTTGCGATCGGTCCAGATTGCCGGTGCCGACCCCGAGATGATGGCGTTTGCTGCCCGCTACAACGTGGAGCAGGGCGCTCAGATCGTCGACATCAACATGGGATGTCCGGCAAAAAAAGTGAATAAGAAGCTGGCAGGTTCCGCCCTGCTGCGTCAGCCAGACCTGGTCAGATCCATCTGCCGGGCCGTGGTGGATGCGGTGGAAGTACCTGTCACCTTGAAGATCCGCACAGGATGGGATCCGGATAACCGCAATGGCGAGGAGATCGCCCGAATCGCCGAAGATTGCGGTATCGCGGCCCTTGCCGTGCATGGTCGTACCCGTGCCTGCCTCTACAAGGGCGAAGCGGAGTACGACACTATCAGGGCGATTAAGCAGGCCGTATCGATTCCTGTTGTCGCCAATGGCGACATCGATAGCCCGGAGAAAGCCCGGTATGTCCTCGACTATACCGGTGTCGACGCCGTGATGATCGGCCGTGCTGCGCAAGGACGACCCTGGATTTTCCGGGAAATCCGCCATTTTCTTGAAACGGGCACCAAGCTGCCGCCTCCCGACAGGGAAGAGGTTCGCACCCTGATGAACGAGCATGTCACCAATCTGCACCAGTTTTACGGTGCCTATCTGGGAGCGCGCATTGCCCGTAAACACGTGGGCTGGTATCTGGATGAAGAAGAGGCGGGCCGAGAATTCCGTAAGCACTTCAATGCCCTGGATTGTGCAGACGCACAACTCGAGGCACTCGAAGCGTATTTCGATGGATTAGGTTAACGCATAACTAAAGAGCCGACCGAATATGTTCGAACAAACCCTGACTTCTGATGCATTGGTAACAACTACTCACAATCACGCTGCCGAGCCGACCCAACGCCCCCTGCGTGACTCTGTGCAACAGGCCCTGCGTAACTACCTGGCCCAGTTGAACGGTCAGGAAGTGATTGATCTGTACGATATGGTTCTCTCCGAAGTCGAAGCTCCCATGCTGGACGTGATCATGCAGTACACCCGTGGCAACCAGACTCGCGCCGCCGTGATGATGGGCATCAACCGCGGCACCCTGCGCAAGAAACTCAAGCGTTACGGCATGAACTGATCCCGGTCATTCTGCTGCAGTGCAGACGAAGGCGTATCCCAGCGATGGGATACGCCTTTTTCTATGCCCGGTGTTTACCTGCTCACTCCACCGCCAGCTTGATACCGAGCCCCACGAACAGCCCCCCCATCACGCGATTCAGCCAGGTGGCCACCCGGGCGGGCAGTCGCACCTTGCGGCTTGCAAACGCGGTGGAAAACGCCAGCAGATGGCACCAGATCATGCCGTTGAGATTGAAGATGCAGCCCAGCACGATGAATGCCATCGCCTTTTGCGGTGAAGCGGGATCGATGAACTGGGGCACAAAAGCGAGAAAGAAGAGCGCCACCTTGGGATTGAGGACATTGGTGAGCAACCCCTGCCGAAAGATGCGCCCATAAGAGAGCGCAGGCAGCGCCACAGCCCCATCCACAGACGTTGAAGTGCCACTCCTCTGCCAGAGCATGGACACGCCGAGATAGACCAGATAGAGCGCCCCCATCAGCTTGATGACGGCAAACAGCTCGGCGGAGGCACTCAACAGCGCAGACAGTCCCAGCGCCGCCGCCAACACATGCACCATGGTACCTGTCCCGATACCCAATGCCGCCATGGACCCTGCACGCCATCCCTGGGAGCCGCTGCGCAGCATGATGAGCAGGGAGTCAGGCCCAGGCATCATGTTCAACAACAGGCCAGAAACGATAAACAGCGCCAGATCGTGGATCCCCAACATAGACAGCTCCTTGTACATGAAAGAAACAGTCTATGGATCCTGAAGTACTTGTCACTCCCGTTTCCGGCGATAGTGATTATCAAGGAAGGGAATAGCGTTTGAGCCGGAGATACTTGACGCTCAACCTGGTGAGAAAGAGAGATTGAGCCGTTTGAAAGGCAGTGATACTGGCTGAATAGCAATGTTTATCGATGTAATACACTGTATTTTGTGCATTAATCAGACTAATTGTCTAAATACATAGATTGCAGGCAATAAAAAACCCCGCTCGAGTGAGCGGGGTTTCTTGTATTGGGTGCCTGGCAGTGTCCTACTCTCGCATGGCGAATGCCACACTACCATCGGCGCTACAGCGTTTCACTTCTGAGT